>CABUCT010000024.1 GCA_902490145.1 uncultured Oscillospiraceae bacterium | reverse complement strand
TAGAATCGCATAATTAAAAGAAAAAATATACTAATATACTATGAAAAAACTTAACTTTTTACTATATATTGTAGTTACGTTTCTTGAACACTACAATTAGTTTGTCCTTCTGACTAAAATAAGAAAATTAGAAAATAAATTATCTCAACCCCTTGTATTTTAGACTAAAATGTTTTATAATTGGTGTGTACAAGGTGAATTGTGGTGAAAAGTGTGTAATTTCACTTGATTTATTAAGAGGGGAGATGATGAAAATGCTTAATGGAATATACCGACACAGTCTTGATGCCAAAGGAAGAATGGCTGTACCTGCAAAATTTCGTACAGAGCTGGGTGATAAATTTTATGTTACCCGCGGCGATTCCAATTGTCTTTTCATCTTTTCGTCTCAAGAGTGGGTGAAATTTAACGAGGCAATTCGCTCATCACTTTCGTTTAGGGAATCTCTTAAAATTTCCCGACATTTTAATGCATTTGCCTTTGATGTTGAACCTGATTCTCAAGGGAGAATAATCCTTCCGCAAGAGCTTAGAAATATAGCTGGAATAGATAGACAAGCTGTAGTTGTGGGAGCGTCGAGCCATGCTGAGGTTTGGTCTCCTGAAAAGTGGGAAGCTTCTAATAATTCAATTTCTGAAGACGACGTTCTGGATATACTTGAAAAAATTAATTTTATTTAAAAGGGAGAGCGGAAAATGGAATTCAAGCATATACCGGTATTACCGAATGAAACCATATCTGCTCTTGAAATAAAAGAAAACGGAATTTATGTTGACGGAACTGCAGGCGGCGGAGGGCACAGTGAGCTTATAGCGAAACGTTTAAAATCCGGAAGACTTATTTCAATCGATCAAGATCCTGACGCATTAAAAGCTGCATCAAAACGTCTTTCGGTTTATCCGCATGTAAAGGTGATAGAAGGCAATTTTTCACAAATGAGAGAAATTCTCGATCGAGAAAACATAGCCGAGGCGGACGGAATACTTTTAGACATAGGAGTATCATCACACCAAATCGACACTCCCGAACGTGGATTTTCATTTCATTCCGAAGCTCCTCTGGATATGAGAATGAGTCAGAAAGGTCCTACTGCGGCAGATCTGGTTAACAGCTTAACTGCACAAGAACTTTCAAAGATCTTTTTTGAATACGGTGAAGAAAAATTTTCAAGAAATATTGCAGCCGCAATAATAAGAGAAAGAGAAAAAGCTGAGATAAAAACAACTGCACAGTTGGCAGATATAATATCAAACAGCGTTCCCGCAAAAGCAAAAAGAGCAGGGCATCCTGCAAGACAGTGCTTTCAAGCTTTGAGAATCGCAGTAAATAGGGAACTAGATCATTTGTCAATCGGACTTGACGCAGCAAAGTTATCGCTGAAAATCGGAGGAATACTTGCAGTGATAACTTTTCATTCTTTGGAAGACAGAATGGTAAAACAGAGATTTGCGTCTTGGAGTAAAGGATGTACATGTCCACCGGATTTTCCAATTTGTGTGTGTGGAAACAAGCCTTATGGAAAACTGAAATTCAGGTCGCCTGTTAAAGCTTCGGATGAAGAATTAAAAAACAACCCTCGCTCAAGAAGTGCTAAGCTGAGAGCGATTGAAAGAATAAATTAACTTTGAAAGGAACAGTATTATGGCTAATTTCTATGATAATACAGCGTATGACTTTGAAAAATTTGCTCCCAAAAGGGAAGCTGCAGAAATAGTCAACCTCCCGGAACAAAAATCCTCTCCGAGAAAGCACAGGAGCACTGATCATGCAGCTGCTTTAAAAAAGAAACTTTCGGCAGCACTTGGAGTAGCTGTTATTCTTATGCTGGTTTTTATGCAAATACATTGTCAAATTCAAAATACCGAGGTCACTGAAAAGATTTATCAGACAAAAGAAAAGATAAATGTTTTGAAAAGTGAAGAAACAAGATTGAGCGTTGAACTTGAGGGCAAAGTTTCATTTAACAATATGGAAAAAATGGCCGGAGAACGAGGCATGCAAAAAGCTACAACTATTCAGACAAAATACATAAGTCTTTGTGATGAAGATTCTGTTGAAATTTCAGAAAATAATAAAAATGTCTTTGAAAAAATAGCTTCATTGTTTTAAAATCAGTTTAATTTGAAAGTTATAAATCTTCGTGTAAAAGCATAAATATTTTCGTAAGAAAAAAGATAATAAAAATAATCATAAGGGCGGACATAATTCGCCCGATTATTTTATTTTTTATGTTATAATGTACAATCAAAAGGGGAGGCAGCAAAATTGTCAAAGAATTCACCCAGTCAGCAGATGAAAAAGAAAATGGTAGTAGTAATGTGCATAATTTTATCTTGCTTGTGCTTGGTATGTGGATGCCGTTTGCTTCAACTTATGATATTCCAAGGAGATAAATATTCAACATTGGCATCAAACCAGCAATTGTCTACTACAACATTGAGTGCAGACCGCGGCACTATATATGACAGAAATAAAAATGTACTTGCCACCAGTGCAACTGTGTGGACAGTTTATATTACCCCAAAGGATATAGAAACAGATGAAGAAGCCCGCCTAATTGCTGACGGGCTTGCACCAATTCTTGAGCTTGATAGTGAAAAAATATATGCACAGACTAAAAAAGGTACTGCGTATGAAAAAATAAAAAGAAGGGTTGAAGAACCAACCGCAGAGCTTGTTCGTGCATTTATTTCCGAAAATTCATTGGGTTCAATAGTAGGACTTGATACTGCTAATAAACGTTATTATCCCAATGGAACTCTTGCTTCCACTATATTAGGTTTTGTAGGGGATGACAATCAGGGACTTAGCGGAATTGAGTATCAATACGATTCTAACCTTGAAGGAATCCCAGGAAAACTCGTTGCTTCAAAAAATGCAAGAGGAAGCGATATGCCTTTTAACTATGAAACATTGGTTGAAGCACAGCAGGGAAGTTCATTGGTTCTTACTATAGATGAATATGTACAGTATGTTGCAGAAAAGTATCTTGATGAAGCTGTTAATATTAACAATGCTACAAACAGAGGGTGCTGCATTGTTATGAATGTAAATAGCGGCGAAATACTTGCAATGGCAACTAAACCTGATTTTGATCCAAATCAACCGTTTACTATTTACAGCGAGGCAGATAAGGCTGAACTTGCTGAGCTTGAAAAAACTGCAACAGAAGATGAAGTTTCCTCAAAAAAATCTCAGCTTATGGAAGCACAGTGGAAGAATAAAGCAATTGTCGATACATATGAGCCGGGATCGGTTTTTAAAATAATTACCGGTTCGGCGGCTTTGGAAGAAAAAAAGGTCAGTATGGATTCAGGATTCAACTGCCCAGGTTATATAGTTATTGCAGGTACAAGATATAACTGTCATAAAACATCGGGACACGGAGCACAAAAATTTATAAATATTTTTGAAAATTCATGCAACCCCGGATTTATTGAAATAGGGCAAAGACTGGGGTCAACGCTTTTTTATAACTATTTTAAAGCTTTTGGATTTACTCAAAAAACAGGTATAGATCTTCCTGGTGAAGCTTTGGGAGTTTACTACACCGCCGATAAAATGGGTCCTGTTGAGCTTGCATCCGAGTCATTCGGACAGACATTCAGAATAACTCCCATACAAATGATTACGGCCGTTGCAGCAGCATGCAACGGAGGGTATTATGTTAAACCTCATGTTGTTAAAGAATTTTTAGACAGTGATGGAAATGTAACAAAATCTGTAGATACCGATAGAGTAAGGCAGGTTGTATCCACCGAGACATCAAAGACAATCAGTCATTGTTTGAATTCTGTAGTAGAAAACGGTTCCGGTAAAAACGCTTATGTTGCAGGATACAGAATGTGCGGAAAGACCGGTACCTCACAGAAAATAGATAAAAAGAAAGATTCGGGAACAATGCAATATGTTGCGTCATTCTGCGGATTTGCTCCGGCAGATAACCCTGAATATGCTATAATTGTAATCGTAGATGAGCCTCACGGGGCATCTATTTACGGCAGCACCGTATCAGCTCCGGTTGCGGGATCTATTATGTCTGAAATATTGCCTTATCTCGGAGTTGAGGCTATTTATACCGACAAGGAATATGAAGCTCTTAACAAAACCATACCAAATGTTGTAGGAAAGAGTGTTTCCGAAGCAAGAACTACTCTTGAGGGAACAAATCTTAAGGTTACAGTAAAGGGAGACGGCGAGACGGTTTTAAGTCAGACTCCGAGTGCCGGTTCAACAATAACCACAGGCGGAACAGTAGTGTTGTATACCACAGAAGATGACACAAAGCAGACCGTAACCGTGCCCGATTTTACAGGTATGAGCGTTTCCCAGGTTAATTCAACTGCTGCATCTGCAGGACTCACCGTAAGTCTTTCGGGGATCAAGGACGGACAAAGCGGTGCTGTATCATATAAGCAGAGCGTTCAAAAAGGTGAGTCGTTAGAAGCCGGAACGGTTGTTACAGTTTATTTTAGATATACAGATGTTGTTGAGTAGAAAACTGCTTTTAATATAAAGGAGATATATACAATGAAACTTAAGGATTTGCTTGTGCAAACTGAAAATACCGAGTTCGCGGATCTTGAAATTAAGAATGTAAAAAAGGACTCTCGAACAGTGAATGAAGGGGATGCCTTTGTATGTATAAACGGAGTTACTGCCGATGGTCATAAGTTTGCAAAAGATGCTGCAAAACTTGGAGCAGCAGTTGTTATATGTGAGCATGATGTCGGACTTGAAAATCAGATTATCGTTGAAAATTCGCGAAAGGCATATGCGGTAATGTGTGCTTCATACTTTGGAAATCCTGCTTCAAAGCTTAAAATAGTAGGTGTTACAGGAACAAACGGAAAAACCACTACCTGTACATTGATGAAGTCAATTCTTGAACAGCTTGGACATAAGGTTGGACTTATAGGAACCGTACAGAATATGGTCGGAGAACAAATACTTCCTGCTAAAAATACAACTCCCGATGCATTTGAACTTCATTCGCTTTTTTCATTGATGTTGTCTGCCGGATGCGAGTATGTGGTAATGGAAGTATCATCTCATGCTATTGATATGGAAAGAGTTTTTGGCCTTAAATATGCAGCTTGTGTGTTTACAAATCTTTCTCAGGATCATCTTGATTATCATAAGACCATGGAAAATTATCTTAATGTTAAAAAAAGAATTTTCAGTTCTTGCACAAAGGCAATAATCAATGCGGATGATGAATATTCTGATGAGATTATTTCAGCATGCGACTGTGATATAATCACATATTCTATAAATAAAAATGACAGCACATATATTGCTAAAAATTTAAAGCATCGTACTGACGGTGTGGATTTTGAGCTTGTAGGAGACAGTGTTATCGGAAGAGTTAAAATTAAAACTCCGGGACTGTTTTCGGTTTATAATGCAATGGCAGCAGGAGCCTGTGCCGTTGCTCTGGGAATGCCCTTTATGGGGGTTGTAAATGCTCTTTGTGAAACAGGGAATGTAAAAGGAAGAGCCGAGATTGTACCTACGGGAAAAGACTTTACTGTTGTAATTGATTATGCACACACGCCTGACGGCCTTGAAAATATTTTGAGATCATTAAACGAAATAAAAGAAGGACGTCTTGTTACTCTGTTTGGATGCGGAGGAGACCGAGATAAAACAAAACGTCCTTTAATGGGAACGATAGCGGCTTCTTATTCTGATTATGTTATAGTAACTTCTGACAATCCCAGGACCGAAGAACCATCTGAGATAATAAAAGATATACTTTCGGGAATAAATGATGTGAAAATTCCTGTTATATCAATTGAAAATAGAATTGAAGCAATTGAATATGCAATAAAAAATGCACAAAGTGGAGATATGATTTTATTAGCAGGCAAGGGTCACGAAACTTATCAAATTCTTAAAAACTCAACAATTCATTTGGATGAGAGAGAAATAGTTGCAAATGCTCTTAACGATTTGAATAAATAATTGAACGGAAGTGTATTATGGACGCAATAATATCAGCAGCATCAACAATTGTGTCATTTGGGATTACTGCATTGCTTGGAGTGTTTGTAATTCCTTGGCTGCATAATTTAAAATTTGGTCAGACTATACTGGACATCGGACCTAATTGGCATAAGTCAAAGCAGGGAACTCCCACAATGGGAGGAATAATGTTTATTGTAGGAGTGGTGTTTGCATTTGTAACGTCACTTATAATTGCACTTACAACTAAAAACAGTAATTTTTATGATGAACTTGTTTCAACAATTTCACAGGACAGAATAAAAGTAACAAGAGTAATTGCAGGTCTTGTTATGGCGTTATCCTTTGGTTTAATCGGTTTTTTAGATGATTATATAAAGGTAGTTAAAAAAAGAAATTTGGGACTTACTGCAAGACAAAAAACATTGCTGCAATTTTTAGTTGCCGCTGCATTTCTTACAAGTCTTGCATTAAGCGGAGATTTAACAACAAAAATTCCGTTTATCGGGGAAATAGACGTTTCCTCTGGGATAGGACTTATATATTGGCCGATAGCACTCCTTTTTATATACGGATTTGTTAACTCGGTGAATCTTACAGACGGGATCGATGGATTGTGCAGCTCGGTTACAATGATAGTTTCCGTATTTTTTATGATTCTTTCGGGAACACTTTTACAAAGCGGATTAAATGTTCTTGCAGGAACGGTAGCAGGAGGCTGCTGTGGATTCCTTTTCTGGAATTTAAAGCCTGCAAAGGTGTTTATGGGTGACACCGGATCATTGTTTCTTGGCGGTGCGGTAGTGGCAATGGCTTTTGCAAGCGGATATCCTATCATTCTGCTGCTTGCCGGAATATTGTATTTGTTAGAAGCACTTTCTGTAATAATACAGGTTGCTTATTATAAGAAAACCAAAAAAAGAGTGTTTAAAATGACTCCGATACATCACCACTTTGAAATGTGCAATTGGAGTGAAAATAAAATTGTTTTGGTATTCTCGGCCGTTACATTAGTTGGCTGTGGAATTTCATATTTACTTATAAGATTATCGATTATGTAATTTAATAAAATACTTAACAGGTCAGGAGGAAGGAATATGATTTCACCGGAAAACAGAAATATTGAAGGTGTAATTGCCGAAAGAGGGCCAAAAGAAATTCCTGTAAAAAGAGGGAAAATGGACATGGTGTTTTTCGGTATCATCATGCTGCTTCTTACTGTCGGGCTTATTATGATGTTTTCTGCAAGTTATGCTTTTGCTTATTATAATTACGGAAACAGTTATAAGTTTATTATTAAGCAGGCCGAATTTGCTGTTATCGGAGTAGCCATGATGATCATCGTTTCATATATTGACTATCACTGGTATGCAAAGTTTCATATTCCGTGGATTGTATACGGTCTTTCGATTATAATGTTGGTAGTTGTATTGATTTTGCCTCCGATGCAAGAAGGGTTCGATTATAAACGTTGGCTGTATTTCGGAGGAATAAGTTTTCAGCCTTCTGAAATAGCAAAATTTTCAATTATTCTTTTGTTTTCATATTTGATTTCAAAGAAAAAAGAAAAAATGAAAACATTTAAAGAAGGTATCGTGCCCTTTGTATTACTTTTGGCACTTGTGTGTGGTTTACTAGTAAAAGAACCGCATTTATCAGCAACAATTCTTGTGTTTTGCATCGGTGCTGTTTTGATGATAGTCGGCGGTATTAAAATGCGTTGGGTTCTTATGGGCGGTGGCGTCAGTGCATTTGCATTGATTATAGTAATTGCTACTGGTGTAGTTTCATATGCATCCAGCCGAATCACATATTGGCTTGATCCTTGGAAGGCTGCTACCGGCGAAGGTTATCAGACCATTCAGTCACTTTATGCTATCGGTTCGGGCGGACTTTTGGGCAGAGGTCTTGGGCAGTCAAGGCAGAAATATTTGTGGGTTCCCGAACCTCATAATGACTTCATTTTTGCAATAGTTGCAGAGGAACTCGGACTTATCGGAGCATTGTGTATTCTTATAGCATTTGGTGTATTTATTTGGAGAGGTATTTCTATTGCAATGAGAGCTCCCGACAGATTTGGTTCTCTTCTCGCACTGGGCATTACATTCCAAGTGGGACTTCAGGCAACTCTTAATATACTTGTTGTTACAAATACCATACCGAATACGGGAATAAGTTTACCGTTCTTCAGCTATGGCGGAACAGCTCTGTTAATGCTTTTAGCACAGATGGGTATTTTGCTATCAGTATCACGAAGCAGTACGGTCAGAAAGAGGTAATAATAATGAATATATTATTTGCGTGTGGAGGAACAGGCGGTCATATAAATCCGGCAATAGCGGTTGCCGGATTTATAAAGTCGAAACATCCGGATGCGATTATCAATTTTATAGGAAACAGAACAGGTATGGAAGCAACTTTGATACCTGAAGCAGGATATAATTTTTATCCGATTCATGTATCGGGACTTGAAAGAAAACTTACACTCAAAAATATAAAAAACAACGTTGTGTCACTTAAAAGGGCGGTAACATCAGGATTTGAAGCTGAGAAAATAATTCGTCAGTTAAACCCTGATGTGGTTGTAGGAACAGGCGGTTTTGCCTGTGGACCTGTACTTCGAAAGGCACACAAGATGGGTTATAAAACAGCGACCCATGAACAAAATGCATATCCGGGGCTAACCACAAAACTGTTGGTTAAATATGTCGATGCAGTTATGCTTGCTATGCCTGAAGCAAAGCAGTTTTTGCCCGAAAGAGAATACATAGTTACCGGAAATCCGGTAAGGACTTCGGTTTTGGAAGCAAACCGTGATTACGCTCGCCAAAAGCTTGGTCTTGATAATCGTCCGATGATACTTTCATTTGGAGGAAGTCTTGGAGCAAAAGCTATTAATGATGCTATTGCTGATTTGATCGCTTGGCATTGGCAATCTGGAAAATATTATCATTTTCACGGCACAGGCAAAGGCTCATTTGATTATATGAACGAGAGACTTAAAGAAAAGAAGGTTGATTTGACTCTTTGCAATCAAATCAGAGTCAGTGAGTATATTTCTGATATGGATTTGTGTATGGCGGCAGCAGACATAGTTATCAGCCGTTCGGGGGCGATTACACTAAGTGAAATTCAAGCACAGGGAAAAGCTTCGATTCTTATACCGTCACCTAATGTTGCCGAAAATCATCAGTATCATAATGCTATGACCCTTAAAAATAAGGGAGCGGCAATTGTTATAGAAGAAAAAGATCTGACCGACGGAGTTATAGAAGAACAAGTAAGCAGCATCATTGATAGTCCCGAAAAGCTTGCAAAGATGGGCAAAGCTGCATATGATGGTGCATATTTAGATGCAAATAAAAAAATATACGAAACAATAATAAGTTTGCTTTAGTATATTTGTAACAGAAATTCCTTTTCAGCATAGTATGAAAATGCAAGTTAAATATGCTTTTTGGCTGAAAGGGTGCTAAATATGTCGCAGATTTGTATTAACGGGTCCCATCGTCTCTACGGAGAAATAAGCGTGCAGGGTTCAAAAAACAGTGCATTGCCGATTTTGTCTGCGACGCTTATAAGCAAGAGTCCGAGTATAATACATAACTGTCCGCAAATCAGTGATGTGGATGCCGCAATAAACATTTTGAAACATCTTGGCTGCAATGTTAAACGCGAAGGAACAACTGTAATGGTTGATCCGGCGGGATTTAGCTGTAAAGAAATTCCCGATAATCTAATGCGTGAAATGCGATCATCCATTATTTTTTTGGGTGCGATTGCTGCAAGGTGCGGAAGTGCTTTTTTGTCTTTTCCCGGGGGATGTGAACTGGGACCGAGACCGATAGATATACATTTGTCAGCGTTACGCAGCTTGGGTCTTGAAATAGAAGAAATTCATGGAAGGCTTAATTGTTTTTCGGAAGATAGGCTTAAAGGCTGCGAGATTAATCTTCCTATACCAAGCGTTGGTGCAACAGAAAATATACTTCTTGCGGCGGCAACTGCAAAGGGAACCACCATTATACATAATGCTGCCAGAGAACCGGAAATCAGTGACTTGGCAACCTTCCTTAATTCCTGCGGTGCAAAGGTTTATTCAGCCGGAGAAAGCACGATTACCATTGAAGGCGTTTCAGAACTTAAGGGTGCGGAACACAAAGTGATTTCAGATAGGATTGTTGCTGCTACTTATATGTCTGCTGTTGCTGCATGCGGAGGAAGAATTAAACTTGATGAAGTGTGTACAGATCATTTAAGACCGGTAATTCCAGTGTTTCAAATGGCTGGCTGCGATCTGGATATTAAATCTGACTCGGTCAAAATTGAATCAAACAAAAAACTTAATGCCATTAAAAATATCAGAACCGGAGTTTATCCCGGATTTCCTACTGACGCTCAGCCGCCTATAATGGCAATGTCCACTTTGTGTAACGGAACAAGTGTTTTTGTAGAAACTATATTTGAAAATCGTTATAAGCATGTTGGTGAACTTCTCAGACTTGGTGCAAATATAAAGGTCGAAGGAAGAGTAGCTATTGTTGAAGGTGTGAAAAATCTTTTCGGTGCTTCGGTTGAAGCTACTGATCTTAGGGGCGGTGCCGCACTTGTAACAGCGGGACTTGCCGCTGATGGAATTACGGTTATTAACGGGATAAATCATATAAACAGAGGCTATGTAGATATAGTTGATACTCTAAGAAGCCTTAATGCTGATATTTCATTGAAATAATAAAAGATAATAATCAGTCAGGAATGATAATATGTCAAGGGATAGGAAAATTACCGATATACAAGCCGACAGAGAAAAAAAGCGTAATGAAGCACGTCGCAATAACGGCCGCAAAAAACAGCAAAAGAAAAAACTGTCGAAAGCTTTGGCTTATATAATCCTCGGCTTATTGTTAATCTCAACGCTGGTGACCTTATCATTTACAGTTTTTTTTAAAATAACATCAGTTTCTGTAATTGGCGAAACAATTTATTCAGAATCTCAAATAATTGAAGCATCCGGAATAAAAAACGGGCAAAATATGTTAGCATTAAATGTTGCTTCAATATCAAAAAATATTTCCGAAAAGCTTCCTTATATAAAATCCATTCAAATTAAAAGAAAATTGCCGTCTAAAGTTGAAGTTGTCACACAGCCAAATGAAGCGGTATTTGGTATAAAAACCGAAAGCGACTTTATTCTGATTGATGAAAACTTTAAAGTATTGGAACGCTCGGACAGTTGCAGTTGTATAACGGTCTTTGGAGTTGTGCCTCAAACGGCAATTGAAGGGAAGAAGCTTGAATTTAATCAAAAAATTGAACAAATAATGGCTTCAATTTTATCTGCAATATCAGATTATGAAATGACCGATGTGACAAAACTGGATTTAACAAATGAGGTCGATATACGGTTGCTTTGCAAGGAAAAATTTGTTTTAAAATTAGGAAGCAACAGCGGGCTTGACTATAAATTAAAATTCTGCAGAAAGATAATGGATACAGAAACAGAAGAGGGAGTTATAGATGTAAGTACCCTTGATGCAAAAAATAACAAAGGATATTACAGGGCAAAATCAATAAAGGATGAGATTTCCGAGTGATAATATCAATTTTTGATAAAAAACTAAAAAAATAGATATTTTGATATTGAAATTTGATTTAAACCGTGATAAAATACAAAATGAATTATGTTGTAATAATTAAAATTAACTATATTTATATTGATTACAGACGTTTAAAATAAATTGGAGGTTAAATGATTATGGCTTATGAGCTTGCTCAGGAATACGCAAATGTTGTGCAAATCAAAGTAATTGGTGTCGGTGGCGGCGGCGGAAACGCAGTAAACCGCATGGTTGACGCCGGTATTAAAGGTGTTGAGTTTATTGCTATCAACACTGACAGCATGGCTCTTTACAATTCTAAAGCTGATCAAAAAATTCAAATTGGTGAAAAGGTCACACAGGGAAAGGGTGCAGGTGCAAATCCTGATGTAGGTGCAAGAGCTGCCGAAGAATCCCGTGATCTTATTGTTGAAGCAATTAAAACTGCCGATATGGTATTTATCACAAGCGGAATGGGCGGAGGAACCGGAACCGGTGCTGCACCTATCGTTGCCCAGATTGCAAAGGAAATGGGAATCCTCACCGTAGGTATTGTTACAAAGCCTTTCTCTTTTGAGGGAAAACGCCGTATGGA
>CABUCT010000023.1 GCA_902490145.1 uncultured Oscillospiraceae bacterium | reverse complement strand
AAAATATGCATCTGACGGAATATCTAAAGGCTGGGCAAAGGGATGGAAAGCAAGGGGATGGAAAAAAGCAGATAATAAGCCTGCTTTAAATTCAGATTTATGGGAAGAACTTTTAAATCTGCTGGAAAAACATCGTGTGGAAATCAAATGGGTAAAAGGACATGCAGGACATCCTGAAAACGAACGTTGCGATGCACTTGCCACGGGATTTATAAAAAAACTTAAATGAGGGAAAACATATGACGAAGAAAGAACGGGCGGAAGCCTGTGTTTCATTACTTAAACAAAGATATCCTGATGCTAAATGTTCTTTGGAATCGGTAAATGCTTTTCAGCTTTTAGTTGCGACAAGACTTTCGGCTCAATGCACCGATGCAAGAGTAAACATGGTTACTCCTGCTCTATTTGAGCGTTTCCCTGATCCTAAGGCATTTGCGGAAGCCTCTTATGAAGAGGTTGGTGAATACATAAAATCCTGCGGTTTATATAAAACCAAATCCAAAAGTCTTGTAGAAATGAGTAAAATGCTGTGTGAAAAATTCAACGGCGAAGTTCCTGCAACCTTGGAAGAACTCGTTACACTTCCCGGAATCGGAAGAAAAACCGCCAATCTCATTATGGGAGATGTTTACGGACAGCCGGCTGTAGTAGCAGATACACATCTTATAAGGATTTCAAATCGACTTGGGCTTGTTGATTCAAACGATCCATACAAAGTAGAAATGCAATTAAAGAAGATCCTTGATCCAAAAGAATCAAGCAATTTCTGTCACAGAATGGTTCATTTCGGCCGAGAAATTTGTTCCGCAAGAAAACCGAAATGTCAAGAATGCCCTTTATCTGATTATTGTAAATATAAATCAAAATAGTCAGCTGTTAAAAAATAGTTGCAAAAGAAATCATTTGGTGTTATAATATTTTAAAATTAATTATTAAATGCGTTGATGAAGTGGGGGTTTCCCCATCAGTAAGCTTTGCAGAGTTGATATTAAGAGAATGTGCGGCGAATTTATTCGGGTGTGACTGCACTATATCATTGTAAATGCTGAATTTCTCTTCGGAGCGGCCGAATTGAACTTTTAATATCTGTTTAAAAGGTAATTATTTTAAGTAGATTCGGACGGTTTGACCCCGTTATCGGTCAAAAGAGTGTTTGCTCTATGCAAAAATACGGGTGGTATCGCGAAAGTTACAGGCTTTCGTCCCAAATTTTGGGGCGGAGGTCTTTATTTTTTTGAAAGGAAGTTTTGCAAATGAAAGAACAGCTTAAATCTATAAGCGAAAAAGCTGCTGAAGCACTGAAAAATGTCTCCCTTCCTCAGGAACTCGAGGAACTCAGAGTCTCATTTTTAGGAAAAAAGGGAGAACTCACTGCTATTCTCAAGCAAATGGGTAAACTGTCTGCTGAAGAACGTCCTGCAATGGGACAGCTTGCAAACAGTGTCAGATCTGAAATTGAACAAAAAATTGCCGCAAAAGCCGAAGCTATTAAAAATGCTGAACAACAAAAAAAGCTGGAAAAAGAAAGTATTGACGTTACCCTCCCCGGGACCAAAGTGCAAAAAGGCGGACTGCATCCACTTAATATAGTTTTAGAAGATATGATCAATCTTTTCAAATCCATGGGTTTCGATGTTGTAGATGGTCCTGAAATTGAAACCGAGTACTACAATTTTGAAGCTCTCAACGTTCCCGCCGATCATCCGGCAAGAGATATGCAGGACACATTTTATGTGGGTGACGGGCTTCTTCTCAGAAGTCAAACATCTGCCACTCAAATCAGGACTATGGAAAACCGTAAACCGCCAATTAGAATGATTTGTCCCGGTCGTGTTTTTCGTGCCGATGAAGTTGACGCTACCCATTCTCCGGTTTTTCATCAAATCGAGGGTCTTGTTGTTGATAAAGGAATTACCATGTGTGATCTTAAGGGATGTCTTGAACAGTTTGCACATGAAATTTACGGACCTGAAACCAAAGTTAAGTTCCGTCCCTCATTTTTCCCTTTCACCGAGCCCAGTGTTGAGGTTGATGTTTCCTGCTCGGAGTGTGGAGGCAAGGGATGCCGTGTTTGCAAAGGATCGGGTTGGATTGAAATTCTCGGTGCCGGCATGGTTCATCCAAACGTGCTTAAGGGCTGCGGAATCGATCCTGAAGAATACTCTGGATTTGCTTTCGGTATCGGTCTTGACCGTTTAACCACAACAAGATATAAAATAAGCGATATTCGTCTGCTGTTTGAAAACGATATTCGTTTCCTTTCCCAGTTTGATGATTAAGGAGGATAAAAATGAATATTTCACTTAATTGGCTTAAATACTATGTTGATATAAATGTACCTGTTGAAGAACTCTGTGACAAAATGGTTATGGCCGGCTTTGAAGTTGAAAGCATTGTCGACTTATCTGCAACAATGAGAAACGTTATTACCGGAAAGATCGTAAAGCTTGAAAAACATCCAGACGCAGATAAGCTCCAAATTTGTCAGATTGATATTGGTAAAGAGGATCCCATTCAAATTGTAACCGGTGCCGATAATGTCTTTGTAGGTGCTATTGTTCCGGTTGCCATGCATGATTCTGATCTGCCAAACGGAGTTCACATAAAAAGCGGAAAACTCCGTGGTGTACCTTCAAACGGAATGCTTTGTTCAGGAGAAGAGCTTTGTCTTAAAGAAGAAGATTACAAAGGTGCCGAAGTTTATGGCATACTTATTCTTGATCCATTAACTCCCGTGGGCATTGATATGAGAGAAATTCTGAAATTATTCGATTACATCATTGATTTTAAAATCACTGCAAATCGCCCTGATTGTCAAAGTGTTTTGGGTGTTGCAAGGGAAGTTTCGGTTGTTCTCGGTGTTCCATTTCATCCACCTGTCCCCGAATATAAAACTGTTGGTGGGGATATAAATGACTTTATTTCCATTGATGTTAAGGATTATGACCTCTGTAACCGTTATTACGGAAGAGTGGTCAGAAATCTAAGGATCAAGGAGTCTCCAGATTGGATGAAACGCTGCTTAAAAGCCGCGGGTATGCGTCCTATTAATAATATTGTTGATATAACAAACTTTGTTATGCTGGAAACCGGGCAGCCTATGCACGCTTTTGATCGTCGTGATATTAAAGGTAATAAGATTATTGTTCGCCGTGCAAATGAAGGAGAAACAATCGTCACACTTGATAACAAGAACCACACTCTTACCAATGAAATGCTGGTAATTGCTGATGCAAAATCTCCGTCTTGTCTTGCGGGTATTATGGGCGGTCTTAACAGTGAAATTAAAGATGATACTACTGAGCTTTTCCTTGAAAGTGCAAAGTTCCGCCGCGATAATATTCGCAAAACTGCAAGAGCTCTTGGCATGCGTACCGAATCCAGTGCAAGGTTTGAAAGAGGCATTGATATCAAAAACACTGAATATGCTATGGAGCGTGCTCTTCAGCTCATTTCGGATCTTGATGCTGGTGATATAATTGACGGCTGCATTGATAAAAACCAAGGTCTTCCCGAAGACAGAGTTATAGCTGTTCATGCACAAAGAATAAACGACCTTTTGGGTGTTAATGTTCCTTTTGATACAATGGTTAATATTCTTAACAGCTTATGTCTCAAAACTACTATTTCAGATGATAATGTTCTCACCTGTGTTGTGCCTTCATTCCGTGATGATGTAGAAGGGCGTGCGGATCTTGCCGAGGAAGTAATGAGAATTTACGGTTATGATCATATTATAGGCACTACTATGCGTGGTAACGTTGTTCAGGGCAAACTCCTTGCTTCACGTGAAAAAGAAAACAAGCTAAAAAAATTGCTTTGTACACTAGGAATGAGAGAAATTGCAACCTATTCTTTTATCGGAAGCAAAGCCATTGAGACTCTTAACCTTGATGAAGATGATCCCCGCCGTAACTGTATAAAAATTCTCAATCCATTGGGTGATGAATATTCATGTTTACGTACTCAAATGATAACCAGCATGCTCACTGTTATTTCTACAAACGTAAACCGCAAGAATGAATATGCAAGATTTTTTGAAGTCAGCCGCCTATTTAAATCAGAGGAAATACCACCAAAAAAGCAGCCTGATGAAATTCCGTCTCTTTGCATCGGTATGTATGGTAATGAAGAGGATTTTTTCACCCTTAAAGGTGTTGTTGAATATATAATGCAGCTTTTCGGTGCAAAGGTTGACTTTTATCGCTCTGAGGAAAATTATTTGCATCCAGGCAGACAGGCAAAAGCAATTATGGGTGATGAACAAATTGCTGTTTTTGGTGAAATTCATCCCGATGTTGCTGAAAAATATAATATCGGATGCCGTGTCTATACGGCAGAAATCATGTTAGATCCCCTTTATAAAATTAAAAAGGAAGTTATTGTTTACAAACCTCTTCCTAAGTTCCCCGCTGTCACCCGTGACATTTCACTGGTTTGTGATCGTAATATACCTGTTACCGATCTTTACAATGCTATCAGTTCGGTAAAAAGCAAAATAATTGAGGACATACGGCTTTTTGATGTTTACGAAGGCGATCGCATTGAAGCTAATAAAAAAAGTGTTGCTTATTCACTTGTTCTTCGTGCTCCCGATCGTACTCTTACCGATGAAGAGTGCAATAATGTTGTAAATAAAGTTATAAAAGCTCTTGAAAAAATAGGAGCTGTTCTCAGATCGTAAAATTTTACTTGAATTTATACCTGATTTGGAGTATATTATTTATATGGAGGTGTTTATATGCAGGACAAAAATCAAACTATTACCTTTTCTATACAAGGCGACAGTGAAAATCAAATGAAACAGATATTAAGCTCGGTATATGACTCACTAAGCGAAAAGGGCTATAATCCAATTAACCAAATAGTTGGTTATATTCTGTCCGAAGATCCAACTTATATCACCACATATAACAATGCACGCAGTCTTATCAGAAAAATCGACCGCGATGAGTTACTTCAAGATTTGGTTAAATATTATCTTTCAAAATAAACGGAGGTGTCGATATGCCTGAAAACAAAGAATTCCTGACCTATAAAGGTCGTCCTCTTGTGCGTTGCAAAGACACATTATATTACGGAAATATGTCAGACAAGTTTGTCGTTATGTTTAAAATTAAGAGCACTAAAAAAGTCGGTGATCTTGACGTTGCAGACAAGGTTTCAATACAGCTTGTTCATACAGATGAAGAAATGCGTCCAAAGGACAGGATTGTAAAGTCCAGTGAAAAAGACGGACTTTATAATGCAATGGATCTCGGTTCAATTTGGCTTGAAAGAGCTTTGTCAGAATAAATTTTATCGTAAAAACATAAAAACCGTGTTTTGGTCAAATTCCAAAACACGGTTTTTCTTAATTATAAATAAATTTTACACCAACAGAAAAATTACTCTGCATTCTTTACCAAAACTTCTATTTCTCTTGGTGCCTTAATATTGGAAACAACCTTTTCGTTTTTCATCTCAAGATGAATATCTACCGGGCCATAAGGAGTCGGATAAGTTCCTTTGATATATTTAAGACCGGACATCTTTGGAGAAATCACAAGCTTTTTACAGCCTTTTTCGACAATATGTACACCCATAATTTCTTCCATAAGAAACGGTACTGCTCCGGATGCCCATCCGTGACAAAAGCTGTGACGAAATCCTATATAACAATATGCTCCCCTGTCTCCGTGAATATCATCAAGTCCATCAGAAGGAAGTTCAGTAATATTTCCTGTATTCTCCGCCCAGGAAGGATCAAAATCCTCCCAAAATGTTGTTGCACCTTTATCAAGCATTCCATAACTGTAATTTTTAAGCAACTCAAGAGCTGATTCAGAATCGGATTTTGCAAGTTCTTTAAGTGTATAAAAAAGAAGATAAGAAGACAGTCCTTTTTCACCGCTGGCTTTAATAACCTTTTCACACTCTTCAAGAGACAGCATTCCGGCCATACTCATAAATGCAGCCACTTGTTTTTGACCCTCATGCTCACCCGATATTTTAAGCAATACATCAGCTTTATACCTTGCTGTCTCGGCAAGCTTTTCTCGACCGAAATGTTCCGCAATTTCAGCTCCGCTTTGCAAGGCGATTCTGAGCAAACTTCTTACACCGCTGATTTCAGCCTTAGTCTTATCATGCGTCGGCCAATCAACAAAATAGTTACCGATGGTATCAGTTCCGTCATCATTAACCTTATCACAAAATATCTTTAAAAGTTCAAGGAAATAATCTTTTTCACTTTCTATAAATTTTTCATCACCGGTATAATAATAATAATCGCGTACAATAAGCAGCCACCACATTGAATAAGCTGCCATATCATTCATATATTGTGGGAGCGGAGTTTGTCCCTTTGCAAAATCAAGACTTCTCGGAACAATATCAAGTGGACCAAAAATTGAACGGGTTGTCAGCATTTCAGGATGCATATCGCCGATCCAAACAAGACGGTCACGTTTTATTCCATCCCAAACATAATTTTGAAGATTTAAATGACAAGTATATACTGCTGTTTCAAAAATTTTGTTTATTTTTGGATCATCACATTCAAACTTACCGATATACGGAATATCACGATATATAAACACTGCAGGAATAGTTTTAAACAAAAGCTTTGCATTTGCATCCTGAAGCTCTACTTTTACAAATCTAAAACCTGTCTGTCCCCATTCCTGATCACTGTAACTCGGCACCGGTACTATCATATCTCTGACCGCATGATCATTGGTCTGTCCCTTTTCTCCAACAGTTGAAAATACCTCGGAAAGCGATTCTCCAAAAGTCAAACGAACATGTGGATATGCTGTTCCGACCGCAGAAAAACACAAAAGACGAATTCCGCCATGAATTTCTTTTCCGAAATCAAGAACAACATAAGCCTTTTCCCCATCTGCTCCATTTTCAAGAGTAGTAACATCAGGCTCATTAAGCCCGATTTGCAAAGGCTTTTCAACAAGCAAGCTGTCGACATTGTATACAGTTCCGCCGATCATTGAAACGGATTCAGGAAGAATATATTTTCTTTGCCGCTCATCCTGTCCGATAAATTTAAATTCATTAACAATACTCATATTATCACCTAACAATACAGGTTACAAGTTTAAGAAAAGCCGCCGTGGAAAGCCGCGGCGGCTTGAAACATTTAAATTACTAAGCCAAATTATTTAAGCTCAGAGAAATATTTGATGGTACGAACCATCTGGCTGGTATAAGAATTCTCATTATCATACCATGAAACAACCTGAACCTGAGTATTGCCGTCCTCCATAGGAGCGACCATGGTCTGGGTAGCATCGAAAATGGAACCATATTTGCTTCCAATGATGTCGCTGGAAACAATCTCGTCGGTGTTGTATCCGAAAGATTCGGTTGAAGCAGCCTTCATTGCTTCGTTGATCTGCTCTTTAGTTACCTGTCCCTTAACAACTGCAACAAGAATTGTGGTTGATCCGGTAGGGGTTGGAACACGCTGTGCAGATCCGATAAGTTTTCCATTGAGCTCAGGGATTACAAGACCAATTGCTTTTGCAGCACCTGTGGAATTAGGAACAATGTTGATAGCACCTGCACGTGAACGACGAAGGTCGCCTTTACGCTGAGGACCGTCAAGAATCATCTGATCTCCTGTGTAAGCATGAATAGTGCTCATAATACCGCTCATGATAGGAGCAAGATCGTTAAGAGCTTTTGCCATAGGAGCAAGGCAGTTTGTGGTGCAGGAAGCAGCTGAGATAACGGTATCTTCGGGTTTAAGAATTTTATGGTTTACATTGTAAACTATAGTGGGAAGATCATTACCTGCAGGAGCAGAAATAACTACTTTACGAGCACCTGCTTTAATATGAGCTGAAGCTTTTTCTTTTGAGGTATAAAAACCGGTGCATTCAAGAACAACGTCAACACCGATCTCTCCCCAAGGAAGGTTTTCGGCCTTGGGCTCAGCGTAAATTTTGATTTCTTTGCCGTCTACGGTGATTGAACCTCCGGCAGTTCCTTCATTTTCTTTGTAGCTTACGGTGTCAGCAAGTTCATATCTTCCCTGTGCTGAATCGTATTTGAGCAAATGAGCAAGCATTTTCGGGCTTGTAAGATCGTTTATAGCAACAACCTCATAACCCTCTGCTCCAAACATCTGACGAAATGCCAGACGGCCGATACGGCCAAAGCCGTTAATAGCAACTTTTACCATTTTTTGTTCCTCCTAAAAATAATTGCTTCTATATTTTAATACTATTGGCAATAAAATTCAAGTACTTTGTTAAAAAAGTAACACAAACTTGCAATTTTTTCTCCAATTGAATTAAAAAACAACAATACTACAAATATTTTTTAATCACATCTACAACTTTGTTTCCAACTGCACGTACTCCGTATTTATTAAGATGAACATGATCCTCACTTATATACTCATCAACGTGAGGTTTTACAAATGAATAAAGATCGTTTATTTCAACACCCTTTTCATTCATCATACGGCAAATTTCACGGTTGTAAATTTGTATATCGTCCTGACGACGGTCAGTATCTAACGGATGAGTCGGAGTAGATGTAGCAAAAATTATTTTTGCACCAGTTTTATTCATTTCTTCATATATCCGCTCCATATCGGATAAATAATCGTTTAGCGGAGTAAGTACATCTCGTCCGTTATAACGAAATGTATCCCAAAGACCATTATTCCAATGGATGATATCCGGAGTTCCGAATTTTTCAACCCAGTGACCGAATTCACAAAGCGTATATTTGGCAAAACGTGAATTTTCCTCGGGATAAACAACCTCAGCCAGTCCATCAAGTTTCATAAAAACTATCGGACAATAGTTCATTCTGATTGAATCTCCCACAAGAAGCACCTTTTTCATTAGGTTATTCTTCCCCTTCGTCTTCCTTTTCTTTCATATATTCTTCATATAAATCTTCAATAGTGCTTTTTGATGATTTCTCTTGATTAGATTCATCAACATTTTGATAAGAACTCTCATCAACCGATTTATCACAAACGTCTTCGGTCATAATTTCTTCATTATCAGTATCATCTGAATCAATAACATCATATAAATTAATGTCATCATCAAATTGCGGAACATATTCTTCTTCAGGTTCTGTATCCTCACAAATATAATCGGCATTTTTGCAGTCCCTCAGTGATTGGTAGACATAAATCAGTATATATATACCAAGTGCAAGATTGGCAAGGCTCAGGTTATCCGAATGAGACAAAACATTTGATTTTCCCATTGCCAAAATTACAATTCGGGACAAAACCGTAATAAATGATAATAAAGCCCCTGTGAGTCCGAATCCGATCATAAGTGAACGTGATTTTTTTATATTTGATGCAAGGCTGATATGCGAACGATAAAGCAAGAACATCATTATGCAGCAAAGCATAATAATATCGTAAATATTCTCACTAATCAACGGTTTTCCATTGAAATCAGCAGTATATTTAATAAACAGTCTTATAAGAGCCCAAGCAAGAGGAACAATTGTTATCGTGCTGTTAATGCCTTCGCCTTTAAATAACCTCTTCCCCTCAATTAAAAATATTATTGCTGCAATTATTGAGATGACGGATAAAATACCAATGTTAGCATTTACAGCAAAACTATCTTTAAAATCTAATACAACATCCGCAAAAATTCCCAAAGCTACAAGTAATGACGCCAATCCAAGAGAGATACTTTTTTCAGCAGGTCTTGAGTCGGGTGTTTTTTTTGACATGAACCCTATTATAAAAAATATCAGGCTTAATAAAACAGTAGCAGCAGTAATTGCATATGCAATCGGACGTTGACTTGCTAAATAAAATCCGTTTGACGGATCTATTGTATTCAACAGCTGATATATTCTTGCTCCCACTAACACAGGGCATGTGATAAGAAAAATTAATAGAACTCCACGACGTTTCATTTTTTGAAGAACTCCTTTATAATTTATCTTTCTTCGATAGGAATATATTTAAGAGGCTTTGAAACAGCTCTGTATGCAGGACGAATAATTTTTCCTCCCGACACAAACTCTTCCACACGATGAGCACACCAACCCGCAATTCTTGAAATAGCAAAAATCGGTGTGTAGAGTTCCGACGGAATACCAAGGGTTCTGTATACAAGTCCTGAATAAAGATCAACATTTGCACACATAGGTTTAGTGAATCCTTTTACCTCGGCAAATACCTCAGGGGTCAAACGCTCAACTGCACGAAGAATATCGAAATCTTTTCCAAAACCCTTTTCATGTGCCAATTTATCGGCATGATCACGAATAATGGTTGCACGTGGATCTGAAAGCGTATATATTGCATGACCCATTCCATAAATAAGGCCGCTGTGATCACCTTCTTCACGATTAATTATTTTTTTCAGAAAAGCTTTTATTTCATCATCGTCTTTATAATCTTTCACTCCGTTTTTGATATGCTCAAGCATTTCTATAACCTTGATATTCGCACCACCGTGACGCGGACCTTTAAGAGATCCGATAGCCGCCGCAATAGCCGAATATGTATCAGTACCGGAGCTTGACAAAACACGGCAGGCAAAAGACGAGTTGTTGCCTCCTCCGTGTTCAGCATGAAGAATAAGGCAGGTATCAAGAAGCTTTGCCTCTTCATGAGTAAACTTACGGTCGTTTCGCATTGAAGAAAGAATAAATTCCGCAGTAGACTGCCCTTTTTCAATAGGATGGAAAATCATACTTTGGCGGTCATACTGACGACGTTTTACCTGATATGCATATACCATAATGGTGGGAAGCTGAGCAATTAGTTCAATTGACTGACGCAAAATATTTGTAATAGAAGTGTTGTCAGGATTTGCATCATATGAATACAAAGCTAAAACTGAACGAGCAAGCTTATTCATAACATTCGGCGACGGTGCTTTTATAATCATATCCTCAGCAAAATACTCGGGAAGTTCCCTGCACTCACCTAATATTTCTCTGAATCCATCAAGCTTTTCTTTGTTTGGAAGCTCTCCAAAAAGCAATAGCCAAATTATCTCCTCAAAACCAAAACGATCATCTCTGTTACAACCGTTTATGATGTCTTCAACATCCATTCCACGATATGTAAGCTGACCTTTATCAGGAACTCTCTCACCATCGCTTATATAATAGCCATGAACATTACATATACGTGTAAGACCCGCCATAACACCTGAACCATCGGCGTTACGCAAACCTCTCTTAACATCATATTTTTCAAAGTCAGCTGTATCTATATAGTTATTTTTCTTATATTCCTCGCATAAACTGGACAAGGAAATCATTGAAATCTTAGATTCTTGTGTCTTCATATGTTTTCATCCCTTTCCGAAACATTCAAATAGTTATTATATGATTTTACTACAAAAGTGAATCTAAGTCAACAGAAAACAGCTTTACTAAAACTTTTTATTGAAAATATATTGTTGAGGGGTTACACAATGAAAAAAGGTCATTTGTTTTTATGCTTAATTTTATTTTTTCTTATGATTTTCATTCCTGCATTAGCTGTGAAGGGAGATGAACAGCCAAATAATAATATTCTAAAAGCTCCCATAACATCAAAATCAGATACATTTCTAATGCTGAAAAAAGACGGAACCGTAACTGAAATTTACGATGATGAGTATATATTCGGCGTTGTTGCTGCCGAAATGCCCTTGAGCTATCCCGATGAAGCCCTTAAAGCTCAGGCAATTTCTTCATATACCCTTGCATGCCAGCGTCGTCAAATCCGTCGAGGTAAATCGGAGGAACTTAACGGAGCAGACATTACTGCTGACAGCAATATAGATCAAGGATTCATCACCCGTGCAGAAGCAAAAGAAAAATGGGGCAGCAAAGCCGATGAATATGAAAAAAAGCTGGATGATATCATTAAAAGCGTAAAAGGAATTACTGTAAAATATAACGGTGAATTTGCCGAAACGCTTTATCACTGCGTTTCAGGCGGACGAACCGAATCGGCGGAAAATGTTTGGGGAGTTGCAGTTCCATATCTACTACCTGTTCAAAGTGTCGGTGATTTACTATCATCTGATTATTCCTCCACTGTTTCTATTTCTCACAGTGAATTTATTGAAAAGTTAAATAGCATATCTAAAAAGGGAGATTTAACTTTTTCGGAAAACAGCATTGGAAACAGATCTTGCTCTGAAAGCGGGACGGTTCTTTCACAAACTCTTTGTGGAGAAGATTTTTCCGGAAAAGACTTAAGGTCTGCTTTTGGACTTCGTTCGGCAAATTTTGATATCTCAGATGACGGAACTAATATTACTTTTACCGTTCGTGGATATGGACATTTGGTTGGAATGAGTCAAAACGGTGCTAAGGTTATGGCGGAACAAGGCGGCACATACAAAGAAATTCTTTTGTGGTATTATCCGGGATGTGAAATATCTTGATTGACATATGGTATTAAAAATGGTTTAATAATTATAAATAATCATTAAATAATAAATTTAAGATATAATTCATTTTTGATATCAAAACTT
>CABUCT010000022.1 GCA_902490145.1 uncultured Oscillospiraceae bacterium | reverse complement strand
GATGAGGTCGGAGATGGGCTTACCATTGTTGAACTTATGATAAAATGCGGACTTTCGTCCAGCAAGGGCGAAGCCAGACGTCTGATTCAGCAGGGCGGCGTGTCGCTTGATGGTGACAAAGTTACCGATGCGAGCTTCGTTGTTGACACCGCAAAGCTGTCTGACGGCGTGAAGATCCGCAAGGGCAAGAAGGTTTTTCACAAAGCCATCTTATTATAATGCTTAAGATGAAAAAGTCCGCAAGGCTAACGCCTTGCGGACTTTTTCACGCTAAAAATCACTTTAATTTACATACATTTCAGATCATATTGAGCGGCACAATTTTCGTGCAAATACGGTGAAATCCTCACTCGGTTTTTACTTCAACCGGCTTTGTATCACTTCCATTTATAACTATATTATAAAGTTTATCCATGCTGTCATGGTAATAAATCTCGCCGTTTACAGAATAAAGATCAACTGCATCGGGAAGTTCGCAAAGGGTTTCGTTCTCTTCCGCTCGGCTGCGTTCGCTTTGAAGGAGTTTTCGGCAAAGCATGCCTGAATTATTAATATAAACAAGCTGACCCCGGTTTTCAGAACTTGTATTATAGAAAAATATTTTTCCTTCTGTATCGGTGTATTCAAGGCCGACATCCATCCCTGAAACAACAGACGGTATCTTATGTATTATTCCGTCTTTCTCATAATAAAGATCGTCGAGTGTATAGCAAAAATGTCCGATTTTTCCACTCACAAGTGTTGTTAAATTTTTGCCGTCAGATGAGATTTTGAAAAGTCCGCTGTCGGTGCTGTAAACCACAATGCGATTGTCGGAAGTATAGTCTATGACTCCTTCACTTACCAGATTAGAATATTTTTGTCCATCGGTTCTTATCTTGTTCAAAGCACCTTCGGAAGTTTTATAATAAATCCAGCTTCCGTTAAGGCTCATTGCCTCTACATTTTCGGCGGCACATACCTGCTCCGAGATCGTTCCGTAAAATGCAGTCCGCATGATCTTTCCGCCGTCGATAAAATATATCCAGCCGTCCAAAGCATTCAGGTAACTCACATCACCCTCATAAATGACAGAAAAGGATTTATCCTCGTTCAAAATACGCCCAAGGTTTCCATCGGCTGTCCGCACGAAAACATAATCATCCGTGGCACAAACATCGCCGCCGTAATTCAGATTGCCCGAAAGATTTGCAGGTGCAAGCGTTCCCGAATCATAAGGGATTTTAAACATTACGCCCACAATGCCGCCGAAGATCAGGATTAGAACTGCAATGAAAGCCGACGCAACAAGACCTGTATTCATTTTTCTTTTTTCCACTTTTGACATCCTAAAAAATCCTCAATCCAAAAATTTTTCCGCACGGTCCTTTATATATTTTGTACAGCGTTCAAATAATGTTGTGCCGAGATTCTCAAAATCGGGGTCTCCGGCCTTCCCGCAAATCATGGCAAAAGTTTTTCCGATTTCGCTTTCTACATCTGTGCTTCCGCGTACAGCCAAATAATAAAACGAGAGTGCGGTGGAATAATTGCCCTCAGGTCTGAAAAGATCAGGGCAGATACGGTTTACCTCGTCATGGCAGGAATTTATAAGAGTCATGGCCAAAATTGTGTTGGGCATATAACGTTCGCTTCCCACTGTTACTGAAAACAAAAACAGAAGCCGGCATTGAAAAAGGATCTCCTGTTCAAAATTCGAAGCACAGGAAAACTCTCCTTCGCAGCTTGCAATTTTTTCAGCAATTTCCTTTCCGAGTTCTTTTGCCAAAACTATTTTTCCGTCTTCATCGGCTTTATTAAGCTGTTCCAAAAGCTCATTTTTTTCCTTTACAGAGTCGGTATCTTTTTTCTTTGAGGGAACGGCAATTTTTACATCCTCGTCGCCCTCAAACGGAAGCTTTGTCTGTTCACTCACATTAAACACCTCGTTTTTTCAAATCGGGATCTATCCCAGGAGTGAATTCATGTTGTTTATAAACGTATCAACCGAAGTGGAAAGCACCAGTGAATTCCCCGAACCGTTAAGACTCATAAAATAACGTCGGTCGGTATACTCCGAAAATTTCAGTATATCCAAGCGTTTGTAATCATGATAGGTAAACTCTATTTGAAGGTAAGGCGTATCTGAATTTTTCCCGTCGCTCACCCGCTCAAAGGCGGTGAGTGAAAGCAAATCTACATACAGTTCTCTGAATTTCCCTGTATCGATCGTTTTTCCATTAGCACTTACATTCAGCTGTGCATCAGTTCCGCTCTCATCTGATTCAACGTTTTGAAGGTTAAATTCAGTCGTTTTGCCTCCCGTTTTGACAGTCATGGTTTTGATTTTTGTGATATCGCAGGAATAAATTCTGGCACTTGCATAATCTTCTGCATTATATGCTGCAAAAGGAACCTTTGAATTTTCCACAAAGAAAACGGATGGGTTGCTTCCCACAGTTACTGCGTATCCGCTTTTGTCCGAAATAGTCTGGCTGTTTCCGATCCTTATTGTATAATTTTGACCTTTGACCCGATATGAAACCACGCAGGACGGTTTTGCAAGACCGTAATCGTTAAGCTCGTTCTCGGTCGCTTTCACACTAAGGCAGTCATCCGCATCAAATCCGTCTGACAGCGGTGAGAGCAAAGATGCCATTTTATCAGTGTCTACATTTTGCTCATATGGAGACGTCATAAGATAAATACTGTCATAAGACGGGACGTTTACATCGCAGTTCTCAAATGAAATCGGGGAAGAAAAGCTGCTTCCCGAAATGGTAAGACTGTCGAAATATGCAAGCTCTCCCGACATGAAATATTTATCCGGTATTTCGTCTCCCGTTTCACTGTATGAAGTCTCGTTCTCAACGGGTTTAATAAGACTGCGTTCAACATAATAAGCAATTTTTTGTTCCAAAAATGTTATGTCAGAATCAGAAACCTTATAAATTCGATTATCTTCTTTGGGAGATCCCGCAGCAGCAGGGTCTGATGATTTTGAATCAATACAGACAAACCGTTCGCCGCCTGTAGGAGTTGCATCTCCTACTGTAAGTGTATAAGATGAACCGTTCAAAAAATTGACCGTTGCCGAAGTGGCGGCTTTGTTAAAGCCGCACTCCTCAAAATAAGTCATTGTCCCTTGAGGAATTTGGGCATTTCTATCTTCGGCATAGATTCCCGAATACGGCATTTTGAGTACAGCATCAACTGGGAAAGAGCAGCGGGCATTTGAAAATGTTACTCCCTCTATATCCTGTCCTTTTGCAGCACTTATATTCCAAGCCATCGTATCAACTTCGGTTTCTTCCATGGTTACCGAATCAGTTTTAGTAGACTTGACTGTGATAGGCGAGAGGGTATAAGACGCCGGCGTACTGTTTATATCCACAGCCGTTACTCCGCCAAGTGCAAGGCTGTCGGTATTTTCAGACGATCCGGAATAGGCAGAATAGTCTATTATATAATTTTGCTGTTCGGTTTCGGAAGTGCTTTCAGTTTTGGAGTCAGAGTCTTTTATTCCCCAAAAATGAAGTGCAGTGAAAGCTCCGCCCGCCAAACATACACATAAAACGAGCGAAACAATTATGCTCATAGTCCGTTTTGAAAGCTTGTGCTTTCTCGGCGGCTTTTGATAGCTGTAATCGGGCTTATCAAAAATACTGGGGCAATTTTCTTTGTTTTCATTCAAAGATTCCTGTTCGGATTCTGATGAATTTTCAACCGATTGAAGTTTTTCGTGCTTGTCGTCCATTTTGCCTTTCCTTTCGGTTCATATTGATTTCTGCAAGAATCACGTTCTCGCTTGGCTTTATTTGGGGTCAGTGGCCGCTTCTAAAATGAATAATAGGTTTATTTAACTCAAGCTTCAAATTTGCCCGGATACACGTCGGCTTTACTGATTTAAACTTTCCTGTGTCTAAACAAATATCAAATCGCTTATTAAAAATTCTTTACTAAAATTAAACTCTGTTGCGGCGTTTATTCCATATCACGATTCCCACAATTATAAGTGTGACAGGAATGATTCCCACAAATATTATATACATAAAGTTCGGAGCGGGGCTGTTTATTAGTATGTCCGAAAAGTTTGAAGCGTTGATGGTTTTTGGGGTGATCTCCACGGCATTTGTGTTGTCACGAACCCCGGCAAGATCATTAAACACCGCAAGGGTAAATGCGGCATTGTAGCATCCGTTTTGGGAAAGTACTGCATCATCAAGGAATATATCTCCGGATAACATGAGAACATGAGATTCATTTGTAATATTTCCGTTTGAATCATAAGCAGCATCGCTTCCCATGACCACAAGGTCAAACGGACCTTTATCAGTGGCTTGTGAAGAAGTCCATCCGCTCGATGCATCAACCGGCATACCGACCGAGGAATCCGGCGAAACTAATATCTTGGTTGTATAACGGGTATCATTTTTATCAAACACCGTCTTTGCAAGCCGGTAAGCACTCGGATAGAAATAATTGTTCTGTGTATCAAAATTCTCGGTGTATTTGCTATCGGCCGGCTGAGCGAAAATATAGTTGTTTGTGTAATAATAATCGCTGTCATCAAAGCTTATTTCCGGAAGCATCTGAATGCCCCACTCGGCAAGGAATTCTTCAAGGTTCGGAAGTGCCGGCTGAGCAGTTGCCGGAACATAAACAAGGTTTTTGCCGAAAGCTCCGCCGTTTTGGAGATAATCAGACAAAACTCTGATTTCTTCGGGAGTATAGTCGTTGGTCGGGCGGAAAATAACGGTCATTGCCGCGTCCTCCGGAATCTTGCCGGTAAGAATGTTTTCTACGTCTGTGAAAGTATAATTGTTCTTTGAAAGCAGCGTTTTAAGCCCCGCAATTTGAGTCTCTTCGCCGTCGGCCGTCTGAGCACCGTGACCACCCAGCACTGCAACACTTACCGAGCTTTCGGAGGTTACAATATAAAGTGCCGATGTGATTTCGGTTGCGAGCGTTGAGCCGGTGATCTCATTGGTATAATATGTGTAATTTCTTAAATCTGAATTTGCTTCAACTTCAAACAAATCGCTGATTTTGATAATGCGATAACGCTCATAAGTTTCTCCGCTCGCCGCCTTATGATTACAGGATACGATTATATCACCATATGACAAATTTTCGCTTGGATATTTCGATTTAACCGAAGCAAAATCGGTTACCGAATTTGAATCACGAAACTCAAGCTTTATTTTATTGTTTATAGTCGGGAAAGATCTGATAAACATATAGGTCTGACGGGCATATTTGTCGGTGATCTCCTGAATAGTTCCGTAATAGTTATCGGTAAGCTGAAGTGTGTTCACCATATTATATGAGAATGCTCCGCTTTCTTTAAAATCATCCTCATTAGCACAAACTGTGATGTTTATATCGGTGCCGATATTTTTTATAAAATTCTCATGCTCTTCCGAAAGCCCGATAGTATAATCCTTACCAGATGTAAGGTCTATACTGAAAGGGTAACGGTTGGAAACAGCAGAAACGATAACGTTAAGCAAAATTACCGCAACCACGATAACCGAAACAAAAACGACCGAAAGGCTGCCTTTCTTAAAGGCTCGTGAAGAAAAAGGATTGGTTTTCATGCTCTTATTTTTCATTTTATTCACACTCCTTTAAGCATATCGTCTGCGTTCAGTGACCATGACCGAGAAAAAGAGGAAAAGTCCCGCAACGCTGAGGAAAAACAGGATATCGGCATAATTCATCGTTCCGCTCATAAAGTTGCTGTAACGGTCGAGAATTGAAATTCCGTCGAAGAACTTCACAATGTATTTCACAAATGTGTTTGATATTTCTCCCAAAAGTGTGCTTATAATCATCGGAATAAGTGCAAGCCCGAGTTCTGCGGCAAAACTTGCAATGGCCGATACGACCTGGCTTTCAGTGAGTGCAGAAATAAACATTCCGACCGCAATGAGTGCTGCTCCGTAAAGCAGGATGCCGAAGAAATTGCCCATAAATACCATCCAGTCAACAGCTGGAGAGTAAAACGAAATTATAAGCTGATAAACAATTGTAATTGCGATTGCAATAACAAAAACTGAAAATGCAGCAAAGAATTTTCCGAGTACTATCGACCGAAGCTTTACCGGTGAAGTGAGCATGAGCTGATCGGTTTTTTGACGCTTATCTTCGCTGAAAAGCCGCATTGTAAGTATCGGAATAATAACAAGGCTTATCACAAAAAGCCACGGAGCAAAAATTCCCGAAATGTCCGGCTGACCTGCTTGGAAAAATACTCCGAACATAATTCCGGAAAAAAGATAGAAAATTGCGAGAACGGCAAACCCCACGGGTGAGGTGAAATATGCCTTGAACTCACGTTTGAATATTGCTTTCATCAGTCGGTTGCCTCCTCATCTTTGCCGTCCGGCGATTTTTGTTCGTTTGACTTTGAGTTCTCTGAATGTGTCCCGGATTCAATATCTGCCGAAGTCTGATTTGTTGAAGTATGGTTAGTTTTTGGATTTTCGCCTGTATCTTCGGTATTTTCTGATTTTAAGTCTTTGCCCGATTCTTCATCTTCGTTTTCTTCAGATCCGCCATTTCCGAAAGCCTCCATAAGCTTCTCAGGCGGCTCGTTCACAAGCCTCAGGAATATATCCTCAAGCGAAAGCTCTTTTGTATAAAGCTCAATAACCGGCCAATGCTTTGTCATGGCTCGCTCGGCGATATCCTTGCGTACATCGCAGCCTCGCTTCGGCTCGACCTTATATCCGGTCGCAGCTCCCATAACGCCCATAACATATACCTCATCAACATTCGGGATTGACAAAAGCATGTCTCTTACTTCCCTTGGAGGTCCGATAATCTGGGTGCTGACCGAATGGTCGTCCGAAAGAGCGGCCGAAAATTCGTCAGCAGTTCCGTCAGCAATAAGATATCCCTGATTCATTATTATAATACGTTTGCAAACTGCCTGTATCTCTGACAAAATGTGAGAGCTGAGAATTACGGTATGACTCCGCCCAAGCTTTGAAATGAGGTTTCGGATTTCAATAATCTGCTGGGGATCAAGTCCGACAGTCGGCTCGTCTAAAATAAGTACGTCGGGATTGCCGATAAGTGCCTGTGCAATGCCAACCCTTTGGCGATAGCCCTTTGAAAGGTTGCGTATAAGACGTTTCCACACGTTGTCAATTTTCACAAGCTTCGCAATTTCGGCAAGATGAGGTGCTTTCGGAAGCTTTGTCTTTTTAAGGTCATATACAAAATCGAGGTATTCACCGACTGTCATATCTGGATAAAGAGGCGGCTGTTCGGGGAGATATCCGATATGGCGTTTGGCCTCCTCAGGCTGTTCAAAAATATCGTAACCGTTTATATTTACGCTTCCCGAGGTTGCAGAAAGATATCCTGTTATAATATTCATGGTTGTGGATTTTCCGGCACCGTTTGGTCCCAAAAATCCTACAATTTCACCGTCATCTATGGTGAAACTTGTATTTTTTACAGCCTGAAACGAGCCGTAATTTTTGACGAGGTTTTTTACCTCAATCATACTGTCCCCTCCAATATAAAAAATGTCCTAATTTATTTTAACAATCAAAAATGAACTATTTAAAAACAATTCCTAAATATTTTACTACATTTTACCGTAAATTAAAAGAGATTTTTGAAAAAAGGCTGACAAAATGAAGAAATTTTCAAATACAAAATTGTTTTAAAGGAAGGCTCTCAAATTTTAAAATGATGCGATTTGCCAGAACATCGGCCTTTTGGTGTAATGTTTAGAGTTTTTTCTTAATTTGAGCAAAATCGGCAAGTCATATACAAAACAAAAATCCTGTCGAATATTATCGGCAGGATTTTTAATTTGAGTGATATAAAAAATATTTCGTTGTTTTCGCCCAGACCTCACTAAAACCTTCGGAATACTATGGGGATTAATGAGTATTTTAATGCAATTTTCATCGGCAAAATTCGTTTTTATTATAAATTAGTCCTGATTTTCCGGTTCGGATGACGGTGTGGCGGAAGGTTCGGCAACAAAACTATAGCCTGATTCGTCTGCATCGCATCGAACCGTATCGCCGCGTTTAATCTTTCCGGAAAGTATCTCTTCGCTCAGCGAATCTTCAATAGCATTCTGAATCGCACGGCGAAGCGGCCTTGCACCGTAAACCTTGTCAAATCCTTTGTCTGCAAGTTTTTCTATGGCTGCGTCGGTAAAAGAGAGTGTGATATCCATGTTTTCTTTAATTCTTCGGCAGAGGGTTGAAAGCATACGGCGGGCAATTTCGGATATATCATCGCGGTTTAACTGTTTAAACACGATGATATCGTCGATTCGGTTAAGGAATTCGGGACGGAACTGTGCTTTCAATGCATCCATAACCTGACTCTTGATTTTTTCATCGTCCGCACTGTCACCGCTGCCGTCGCCAAATCCAAAGCTTCTGTGCTCGCTTATGCTTCTTGCTCCGATGTTTGAAGTCATGATTATAACTGTGTTTTTGAAGTCCACCCGACGGCCCTGTGAATCAGTAAGAATTCCATCATCAAGGATTTGCAGAAGCAAATTGAAAATATCGGGATGTGCCTTTTCAATCTCATCGAAAAGCAGCACGCAATACGGCTTTCTGCGAACCGCTTCGGTAAGCTGACCGCCCTCGTCAAATCCAACGTATCCGGGAGGAGAGCCCACAAGTCTCGAAACAGTATGCTTTTCCATATATTCGGACATATCAAATCTGATAACGGCATTTTCGCTGCCAAACATTGATTCTGCAAGGGTTTTGCAAAGCTCGGTCTTTCCGACTCCGGTCGGACCTAAGAACAAAAACGATCCAACAGGACGCTTTGGATCTTTAAGCCCAACACGCCCGCGGCGAATGGCTCTTGCAACGGCAGACACAGCTTCGTTTTGACCCACAAGCCGTTTGTGCAGCTCCTCTTCCATACGCATAAGCTTTTGGCCCTCTTCTTCAGTGAGGGTGGTTGCGGGAATTCCGGTCCATCCGGACACTATCTCTGCGATTTCTTCAGGAGTGACCTCTCCGCTGAAATGCTCGTTTTTCTGATGCCATTCGGATTTCAGTTTTTCAAGCTCCTGTTTTTTGGTTCGTTCTTCGTCACGGAGCTTTGCCGCCCCTTCAAAATCCTGAGCATTTACGCTTGCGGTTTTTTCGGCCGAAAGGCGTTTAATTTCATCCTCAAGTGCCTTGATTTCAGGCGGAGCTGTGTAATTCCTGAGTTTTACTCTTGAACCCGCCTCGTCGATAAGATCGATTGCCTTGTCGGGCAAAAATCTGTCGGAAATATATCTTGATGACAGTTTAACGGCGGCTTCAAGTGCTTCATCGGTAATTTTAACACGGTGATGTGCCTCATATTTATCCCGAAGCCCCTTGAGGATTTCCAAAGCTTCCTGCTCGCTCGGTTCTCCGACGGTTACCGGCTGGAAACGACGCTCAAGTGCAGCATCCTTTTCAATATATTTTCTATATTCATCTATGGTTGTAGCCCCGATTACCTGTAATTCTCCGCGGGCAAGGGAAGGTTTCAGAATATTGGCCGCATCGGTCGATCCTTCGGCCGATCCTGCACCGATTATGGTGTGAAGCTCATCAATAAAAAGAATAATATTTCCTGCCTTTTTAACTTCGTCGAGTGCAGCTTTTATTCGGTCTTCAAAATCGCCCCTGTATTTTGTACCGGCCACCATTCCTGTAAGATCAAGCGAAATAACCCTTTTGTCCGCCAAGAGTTCGGGAATTTCTCCTGACACAATTTTAAGTGCAAGTCCTTCGGCAATGGCGGTTTTTCCAACGCCGGGTTCACCAATAAGACACGGATTGTTTTTTGTACGGCGGGTAAGGATCTGAATGACCCTTTCGATCTCGGTTTGTCTTCCGATTACGGGGTCGATCTTGTTTTTCTCCGCCTCGGCGGTCAGATCCCGGCCAAACTGATCAAGGGTAGGCGTTTTCTGGCCTTTTTTATCAGACTTTTCTCCCGGCTTTGACCTGCGGTCAGAAGAAGGCAGGCTTTCTCCGCCTCCTGCACCCATGATCTGTTTTACTATTTCATCGGTGTTTACATTCAGTTCCTCCAAAAATGCCACCGCATAACTGCTGCCTTCTTCAATTATAGCAAGCAGAATATGCTCGGTGCCCACATATCCGCTGGAAAGCGAGCGGGCAGCGGCAATCGACATTTCCAAAATCCGTTTTGCACGTGGCGTAAAATCATTCGGAGTAAGCTCGGTCGGAATTCCTTTGCCGATCTTGTCGGCGAGCATACTTGCGATTTTTTGATCGGTTACTCCCTTTGAACCGAGAAGTGCTGCGGCAGCTCCGCTGCCTTCGGTCAAAATTCCCAGAAGCAAATGTTCGCTTCCGATATAAGTGTGTCCGTATTCCTGTGCTTTTTCGATAGCAAGGTTTATCGCAATATTCGCTTTTTCGGTAAATCCGTTGAATTTATACATATTTCCCATTCCTTTCGTTGGATTTATATAAACTGATTTGCTGAAATCGATAAGAAAATACTTTATCTCAAAATTTCTCTTATCTTTTCAGCACGAAATCTGTCACGCTGTGCAGGTGACGTGTTTTCAGGATATTCCGCCGTTATACTTGCCGCCTGCAAATCAGTATTTATTGTGTTGAGGGATGAAATCTTAACCTCGTCAAGCAGTCCCATTGATACTCCCAAACGCAGATTTGAAATGTGTTTCTGCATTTCAGAGCTGTTAAGAAGCCTTGCATTTTTCAGTATTCCCAAAGAACGGAAAACTATATCCTCAACTTGACTTTTATCAAGAGCATCTCTTGCTTCCTTTTCCTTTGCAATTACCTGATCCGCAATTGTCGAAAGATTTTCTATGGCCGAGTTTTCATCGATTCCAAGCGTGATCTGGTTTGAAAGCTGATAAAGCGATCCCGCTGCACCGCTTCCCTCACCGTAAGTTCCTCTTAGTATCAGCCCGATCTTTCCCAATGCTTTATTAAGCGTTTCAATGCCGTTCGCTGCTTCAAGTGCCGGAAGATGGAGCATAAGCGACGCACGCATACCTGTTCCGAGATTGGTGGGACACTCGGTTAAAAATCCAAGCTTTTCATCAAAGGCAAAGTTAAGCTTCAGATTCAGCTCTGTGTCAATTTTATCGGCAATTTCATAAGCCTCTTTAAGTGAAAATCCCGCAGACATGACTTGGATCCGCAAATGATCCTCCTCACACAGCATTATGCAAATAGACTCGTCTTTGTTCATGGCAATCGCATAACCATCCGGACGCTCGGCAAATTCCGGACTTATTAAATGACGTTCGACAAGGGAAAGTCGATGAGCTTTGTCGAGATCTCCCATTTCGATAAAATAAAAATCGGAATTATCGCAAAGAGCGTCCTTAACTGCTTTATTTACACAGTTAAGCTGTTCCCTTGTCATTCTTGAAGGGAAGGGATAATCTTTCAAATTACGGGCAAGCCTGATTCGTGTGCTGACCACGATATCACCCTGTTTTCCCTGTTCATGATACCATTTCTGTGTGTTCATTATTTTTCTCCCTCCAAATTCTTTATCTCGTCACGGTATTTTGCCGCCTGTTCATATTCCTGTGATTCGACTGCCTTGTTCAGCTTTTCTTTAAGTTCGGCAATCTCTTTTTTCCGCCTATCCTCAGGTGTTTCATCTTTGTGAGGGATCTTTCCCGCATGGCTCGCCTTTCCGTGAATTCGTTCCACCGAGGGAAGAAGACGGCTTCGGAATGTGTCATAACATTTTGCACAGCCGACCTTACCGCTGGTTGAAATTTCTGCAAAGCTGATCCCGCATGAAGGGCATCTCTGCGTGTCTCCATGAGATGTTTGAGTGGGTTCTCCGAAGGGAAGCCCTATAAGCGAACCGAAAAGTCCGCCTTTTGCAAATCCTGATAAACTCGGGAACATATCTCCCGTAATACCGCTCTGCTGTGCACATTCACTGCAATAGTGATGTTCTTCATAAACTCCGTTGACCATTTTTTTTATATGTGTTGTTGCTTGCCTTTTTCCGCATTTTTCACAAATCATAATGTTCATCCTTTCATTTGACAATATAATTATTTAATCTAAAATAAATTTCTTCTTATCAATAATTTAATAAACACTAAAACGATAAACAAGATCAGCTCATCAATAATTTAACTAACTTAAGTGTAAAATAATAAGCTTGTCTCAAAAACAAATATATTTTTCTGTTTCATCCACTATTGGCAATTATTGAACTATAAGCATTTGCTTCAAAATATTTGCCCTTATTTCGTTCCTTATTTCACTTGGAAGCCCACGATAACAATTATCATTCATTGCCGCCAGCATTACTGCTGATGAATCCTTGCTGATAAAGCCCTGTTCCGAAAGGTTGCCGATTATAGCACGGGCAGTGGGGAAGTCAAGGTAACGGCCGATCGAATTGACCAAGTGCATAATCGCGTTGCTTCGATCTACACGCACCCTTGTGATGCGAATATATCCGCCGCCTCCGCGTCGGCTTTCCACGATATAACCGTGTTCAGGTGTGAACCGTGATGTCAAAACATAGTTTATTTGGCTCGGAACACATCCGATGTCCTCGGCAAGCTCATTTCGGCGAATTTCTGCATGACCGTCCTGCTCTGACAAAATCTCTAAAATTCTTTGAGCCACCAAATCACTCATTCTCATTTATATAACATCTCTTTTCCTTTGTCTGTTTTGCAAAAGCTCTTAGGTCTAACCCCCAAAATTATGAAAGTTACGATCACTTCCTGCTCGGCGGCTGTTTCCTTCGCCGCCTTATAATAGCTTTGGTGTTTTTCTTGATTTAAATGATAGCACAAAGGTCAGTAATAGTCAAGGTCAATGAAGGTCAAATTAACAATTTGTTTACAATTAATTAAATTATATCGCCGCTTTGTTAAAAATAAAACCGAATTGTATTGTCGAAATCACCTTGAAAACGGCTTAAAAGCAGATTTCTTACATTAGCCGAAGAGATCCAGCCACAATATGCCGAAAACTTGAAGTGGCGGTGTCTTTTCACGTTTTCACCATTGTCTGGCATTAGCCCGATTGCCGTTTCAAACACAAAAATCCATCCGTACCTTCAAAAGCAAAAAATCCACACC
>CABUCT010000021.1 GCA_902490145.1 uncultured Oscillospiraceae bacterium | reverse complement strand
CCTTCTTCAATTTTATGCCCTCTTAACATATCCGCGGAGTTCATTCTTCTTGAACCGTCAAGCTGAACATCAATAAGTTCGATCACTTTATTATCTCCGCAAACAACTTTAAGAGTATTACCGCCTATTACCGTTCCTGCGGGCTTATTACTCTCTCCGTCAATATGAGAAGAATACACTTTTATCTTCATATCATTTGCATAGGTAAGTGCAACCGGCCACGGATTTAAACCTCTGATCAAATTGTGTATTTCTTCAGCAGATTTATTCCAATTAATAACCGAAATGCTTTTATCAAGCATCGGTGCTCTGGTTGCAAACTCTTCGTTTTGTTTAACAGGGGTTATGCTTCCATCTTTAAGACATTCAAGAGTTTCTGCAAGAAGTTCCGCACCAAGAGGGCTTAAAACATCAAACAGCTCGCCACCTGTCATGTCATCGGGAACATTGCACTTTTTCACAAGCAAAATATCTCCCGTATCCATTCCTTCATCCAACAGCATGGTTGTAACTCCGGTTTCTTTTTCACCGTTGATCACTGCCCACTGAATCGGAGCACTTCCTCTATATTTCGGCAAAACAGAAGCATGAACGTTAATGCATCCAAATTTCGGAAGATTTAAAATCTCTTTGGGTAAAAGTTTTCCATATGCAACCACAACAATACAGTCAGGCTCAAGATCTTTTAAAACATCAAAAATTTCAGTATTATCTTTCAGCTTTTCAGGTTGAAAAACCGGGATTTTATGCTTTAGTGCAACATCTTTAACAGGAGGTGGAGTAAGCTTATGTCCTCTTCCCTTAGGGCGATCAGGCTGACAAAAAACAGCACAAACATTATGTCCATCTTCTATTATTTTTTCCAAACAAGGAACTGCAAAGTCGGGCGTACCCATAAATACTATATTCAAACCTATTCCCCCGAAAAAATTATTTAGTCCATTCTATAACATGCTGAGAATATAAGATTCCGTCAAGATGATCTATTTCATGACACAATGCCTTTGCAAACAGATCAACACCGGTTACAGTCTTTTTCTTTCCGTTTCTGTCAAAGTATTCTACGGTTACCTTTTTCGGACGACGTGTTATCCCGCATTTTCCAGGGCTTGATAAACAACCCTCCGCGGTTTCCTGTATTCCGCTTTTTTTGGTTATTACAGGATTTATAAGCTCAATAATCCCATCTCCAATATCTATTACACAAAGACGGCGAAGTACTCCTACCTGAGGACCTGCAAGCCCCACTCCGTCAGCAGCATACATAGTTTCCGCCATATCATCAAGCAGGGTGTGCAGTTTCTCATCAAACGCCGTGACCTCTCTGCATTTTTTAGTGAGAAGTTCATCTCCCTCTTTTATTATTATTCTCAGTGCCATATATTTTATCTCCTTAATTACAGTATTCCTTCGGGGTTCATATCAGCATATACTGACACACTCCGAAAATTTAATTTTCCCGTTTCACAAAGAGCTGTTTTAAGCATCTCTCTGAATCTCTTGGAATTTTTGCATTTTATAATTATTCTATATCTGAATTTTCCTCCAACTTTAATTATCTTCGCCGGGGAAGGTCCCAATATTTTTACCTTAACATCAGAAAATTCCCCGCATACAAGATTTTTTATTATCTCAAACATAGCTTTTGAAGCTGATAAAGCCGAATTATCATCCCGTCCGACAAATCCAAGCATGCAAATATCACAATAAGGAGGATATTCAAGCACTCTTCTTAAAGCTATTTCCTGAGCAAAAAATTTATCATAATTTTGATTGGAAGCCAATTTTATGATTTCATTGTCAGGAGTCATTGTTTGTAATACGGCTATTCCGTCGGATGAACTTCTTCCCGCTCTTCCTATAACCTGAGTGAGCAGTGAAAAAGCTCTTTCATAGGCTCTGAAATCACTATTGTAAATTGCCTGATCAGCATTCAATACACCAACCAATGTAACTTTTTCAAAATCAAGCCCTTTCGCCACCATTTGGGTCCCGACAAGAATGTCATATTCACCTTTTGCAAATTCAGTCAGCTTTTCAGCATGAGAATTTTTTGCCATTGTGGTATCGGCATCCATACGCAAAATTCTGGCTTCAGGAATTAATTTTTTAATTTCATCCTCTGCATACTGAGTTCCTACACCACTCATTTTAATAAATTCGCCACCGCATTCCGGACAACTGTCAGGGAGTTCTTTTGAAGCTCCGCAATAGTGACACATCAAACGATTATTTGCACGGTGATAAGACATTGAAATACTGCAATTATCACATGAAATAACCTTTCCGCAACTTCGGCATGAAATATAAGTATTATATCCTCTTCGATTTAAAAGCAAAATAGATTGGTTGCCGTTTTTCTTGTTTTCCTTAAGCATTTCGAGCAGCTGACTACTGATAATTGATGTATTCCCGCTCATAATTTCTTCTCGCATGTCAATGATTTTAACCTCTGGCAAAATTGAATTTCCATAACGCTTATCCATTCTGCACAGAACATATTTACCCTCTTTAGCTTTTGCAAAGCTTTCAACTGAAGGTGTTGCCGAAGCAAGCAAAAGAAGAGCATTGTGGTATGCAGCACGAAACCTTGCAACATCACGGGCATGATATCGAGGAGAGGATTCAGATTTGTATGTGTGCTCCTGCTCCTCATCAATAACAATTAATCCGAGATTTTCAAACGGTGCAAAAATTGCGGAACGAGTTCCTATTGCAATTTTTGCTTCTCCACGTTTCACTCGTTTCCACTCGTCCAGTCTTTCCCCCATGGACAAACGGCTGTGAAATACAGCAACATTGTCTCTAAACCGACTTTTGAAAGCAGAGACAAGTTGAGGCGTCAGTGAAATTTCAGGAACCATTACAATAGCGTCTTTACCTTTATTAATATTTTCTTCAATAAGCTTTAAATACACCTGAGTTTTTCCGCTTCCTGTAACTCCATACAAAAGTGCAGCTGCTCCATTTGGTTTCTTCATAAGATTAGAAAGTGTATTAAAAACTTCTGACTGACTCTTATTTAGCCTGATTTTTTCACAAGTTCTGCTGTCAGCTGCAACAGGAGTCCTATATATCTCGGTATCGTATATTTCAACATATCCCTTTTTCTCAAGAGTCTTTATTACAGATTCACCAATGCCTGTAAAATAACAAATTTCTTTTATTGTCGCAGGTCCGATTTCTTGAAGCAAAGAAATAATTTCCCTTTGCTTAGGCGTAAACCTTACTGTCTCATCAACACTTTCCAAAAGCCTTACTGTTCGAACTGTTGCATCACCCGTACGGCGATCTGTACTGTCAAATCTTACAATAATACCTTTATTTACAAGCTTTTTTATTAAAGAATCATCACAATTAAAATCAATCATCAACTTGTCTTTTTCAATTCCTGATTTAGCAAGGGATAAAGCTTCTGCTATTCTACCCTCTTCAAATGATAAAGATTTTAACTTTTCCTGTGAAAGATTTTCCGCCAAACGATAAATAACTTTAAGCTGCATATTAAGTCCAGACGGGAGCATTGCTTTATACACATCATAAAGCGTGCTAAAAGCCTGATCCTTTATCCACTCTCCAAGGCATAACATCTCGCTGTTTAATACGGGATAATCGTCAAGAACTTCAGAAACACTTTTCAGTTCTTTATCACTTTTTTCAACATTTGATGCAACAACAAAGCCACATCGTTTTCCGGTTCCACGGCCAAACGGTATTAGAACCCTTTTCCCGACAATGCTGTCGGCATCAAAATCAGACGGCAAAAAATAATCATAGGACTTGTCAAAATGATAAGCCGTTTGCTCAACTGCAACGCTGACAACCGTTTTGCTCATCTGACAAGCCCCCTTGATTCTTTAAAACATTATTTACATTTTTCTTCGCTGAGTTCGTTCAAAGCAAGCGTTACCGGTTTAACAGTAAGAATTTCATCTTGTTCCTCTGCATAATTGCTGATTTTTCTTGCTCTTTTTGCAACGTCAATCACAAGATCATATCGATTTTCATAAGTATCAATAAGTTTTCCTATTGCGGGATTAAGCATTATTAAGCACCTCATTAATAATATTTTTATTTCGTGACACCTTGGCTCTATCGGCTGTAACGATACTTTCAAGTAACAATACAGCATCTTCCAAACGGTCATTTATTAATACATAATCATAATTTGCTGCACAGGCCATTTCCCTGACAGCTTCATTTATACGAGCCTCAATTTTTTCCTCATCCTCGGTTTTCCTTCCGGAAAGTCTTCTTCTCAACTCTTTAAGAGACGGAGGCAAAATGAATATACTTATAAGGTCGGGTATTTTTTGCATTATTTTTGCAGCACCAACAGTTTCAAGCTCGACAAAAACATCTTTACCTTCATTTATCCACTTTTCAATCGGCTCTCTCGGTGTTCCGTAATAATTCCCGCAATACTCGGCATATTCCAGAAGCTTATCATTTTCTATAAGTTTTTCAAACTCTTCCTTAGATATAAAATTATATTTTAAATCATCGCTTGCATCTCTTCTCGGTCTCGTAATAGTTGAAATTGAAAAAACACATTCCGGATGTTTTTTGAAAAAAGCAGAAAGAATTGTATCTTTTCCACAGCCGGAAGGAGCGGATATTAAAAACAATCTACCTTTATTTGTATCCATAAATCTACCTCCCGAACTTTATTCAGATTCTTTTGTATCTTGTGTTGCTCCAAAAATTCTCTCAGCGGATAAATATGACAAAACAATATGTCCGCTATCTGCAACAATGACGCTCCCGGTTCTTCTTCCCTGAGTCGCATCTATCAATAATCCGTTAGATCGTGCTTCTTGCACCATTCTTTTTACAGGTGCAGAATCAGGACTTACAACCGAAATAATTCTGTCACCTGCAACAAGATTTCCAAAACCAACATTTATAAATTCCATATTGTCACCTATTCAATGTTTTGCAGCTGTTCACGAATTTTTTCAAGCTCTGCCTTAACATCAACTACTGTTTTTGCTATATCGGTATTTTGAGATTTTGAACCGATGGTATTGATTTCTCTGTTAGATTCCTGCAAAACAAAATCAAGCTTTCTTCCAACAGCCTCGGATGAATCAAGCAGACTCCTTATCTGTTCCATATGACTTCTTAAGCGAACCGTTTCTTCATCAACCGCAATTTTATCCGCAAAGATTGCAGTTTCGGAAAGTAATCTCTGTTCGTCAACCGAATGATCTTCCAATAATTCATGCATTTTTGCCTCAAGACGTTCCCTGTACTTTTCCACAGTCTTCGGAGAATTTTCCTCCACAAAATCAACTGATTTAAGAATATTATCAACCCTTGAAAGAATATCCTCACGCAGTTTTTCCCCTTCAATTTCTCTCATTTCCAAAAATGCGTCAACTGCTTTTTCTGTCACTGATCTTACATCATTCCAAAGCTTTTCCTCATCTTCCGGCGGTTTTTTAACAGTCAGAACCTCTGGAAAACGGGCAATATCAATTGCGGAAGTGCTGTTTTTAATACCGCAGCATTCTGCTATCTCATTAAGAGCATTTGCATATCCCTGAGCTAAAGCCTTATTTACACTAACCTCACATAATGTTGATTCATCAGCTTCAACATTTAAATATAAATCAATTTTTCCGCGGGAAACTCTTGACTGAACGTAATTTTTAAGCTTATCCTCAAGAAAGCCAAAAGTCCTCGGAACTCTGCATGAAAATTCAAAATATCTATGATTTACAGATTTTATTTCCACTGCAATATTTCTTCCGGAAGAAGCATCTTCAAAACGACCGTATCCGGTCATGCTTCTTATCATTAATAATCACCATCTTCTTTAAAAACAATTATTAGTCATTATACCTCTTTATAATAACAATGTCAAGATTACCGCCTTAATTTTGCATTGTGCATATCCATTTTAACAAAACACAGTAATTTGTAAAAAAACATTTTCTGAAATAAAAAAATTTTAATTTACTATTGTTATCGCAGGAATTTTGTAATATAATGTTTGTTAATGGTTTTATTTTATTGTATTGGAGACATAATAGATGGAACGCTTTGAAATTTCAGCATTGCTTGCTAAATATGCAGAACTTGACCAAAAGGAAGTTTTGGTTTCCGGCTGGGCAAGAACTATTCGTGATTCAAAAAACATCGGATTTATTGAGCTTAATGACGGCAGCTCTTTTAAATGTCTACAGATCGTGTTTGAGGAAGGAAAAGTTGAAAACTTCAAGGAAATTGCAAAGTTAAATGTTGGCTCGGCAATTTCGGTAAAGGGCACCGTTGTTCTTACCCCTGAAATGAAACAGCCATTTGAAATTCATGCACATGAAATTTTGATTGAAGGAACTTCAACTCCTGATTATCCGCTTCAGAAAAAACGTCATTCTGTTGAGTTCTTACGTACTATTGCTCATCTGCGTCCCCGTACCAATCTATTCAATGCTGTTTATCGCGTCCGTTCGGAAGTTGCTTTTGCTATTCATGATTTTTTCCACAGCCGTGGATTTGTTTATGCTCACGCCCCTCTTATTACAGGAAGCGACTGTGAGGGTGCGGGCGAAATGTTTCGGGTAACAACCCTTGATGCAGATAACCCTCCCCGTACAAAAGACGGAAAAATTGACTTTTCTCAGGACTTCTTCGGCAAACCAACTTCACTTACTGTTTCGGGCCAGCTTTCTGCTGAATGTATGGCTATGGCATTTGGCAAAGTATATACATTCGGTCCCACCTTCCGTGCGGAGGTCAGCAACACCAACCGTCATGCCGCTGAGTTCTGGATGATCGAACCTGAAATGGCTTTTGCCGATCTTAACGATGATATGGAAACAGCAGAAGCCATGATAAAACATATTATCAATCACGTGATGAAAACCTGTCCCGATGAAATGAATTTCTTTAACAGTTTTGTTGATAAAGGTTTGATTGAACGCCTTAATTTTGTTGTCAATTCCAAGTTTGGATGCGTAACATATACTGAGGCGGTTGAGATTCTGGAAAAACATAATGACGAGTTTGAATATCCGGTAAGCTGGGGCTGTGATTTACAAACTGAGCATGAAAGATATCTTACCGAAAAGATTTATAAAAAGCCTCTGTTTGTTATCGATTATCCGAAAGAAATAAAGGCTTTCTATATGAGAATTAACGATGATAACAAAACAGTTGCTGCTATGGACTGTCTCGTCCCGGGAGTTGGAGAGATTATCGGCGGCAGCCAGCGTGAAGAACGTCTTGATGTTCTGAAAAAACGCATGCAAGAGCTTAATCTTGATGAAAAAGATTACTGGTGGTATCTTGATCTTCGTAAATACGGCGGTGTTAAACATTCCGGTTACGGTCTTGGATTTGAAAGAATCATTATGTATATTACCGGTGTTCAAAATATTCGTGATGTCCTGCCGTTCCCCAGAACGACCGGCTCGGCAGAGTTTTAATTTTTATTTTGCAGGTATTTATTAGGGAGGATTTTATCAATGGCATTCAAGGACCTTTCGGCAGAGGAACTGTCGAGGCTTAAAGAACAACTCGAACAAAAATATAACGAGTTTCAAAGCCGAAATCTTAATTTGGATATGTCAAGAGGCAAACCAGCACCGGATCAGCTTAAGCTTTCAGAAGGAATCTCTTCATGCTCTGATTATGCAAGCTATAAAGAAGCCACAGGCACAGATTGCCGAAACTATGGTGGTATCGACGGTCTTCCAGAAATGAAACAAATTTTTGCTGACATTCTCGAAATGGATGCTTCAAACATTATTATCGGAGGAAATTCATCACTCAATATGATGTTTGACTGTATTTCTCAGGGAATGACAAAAGGTTATGGCGATATTCCATGGGGAAAGCAGGAAAAAATAAAATTCATCTGTCCTTCCCCCGGATATGATCGACACTTTGCTGTAACCGAATACTTTGGTTTTGAACTGTTAACGGTAAAAATGTTAGAAACCGGTCCTGACATGGATGAAGTTGAAGAACTTATCAAAGATCCTGCGGTGAAAGGAATTTGGTGTGTTCCCAAGTATTCAAATCCTACCGGAATCACATTTACCGATGAAACTGTACGCAGATTCGCGAACTTAAAGCCGGCCGCAAAAGACTTCAGAATTTTTTGGGATAACGCTTATGTTATTCATGATTTGTTCGATAACGGTGACAAACTCCTCAACCTTTATGATGAATGTAAAAAAGTCGGCAATGAGGATATTGTACTTACATTTGCATCAACATCCAAAATTGTATATCCCGGAAGCGGAGTTGCTTGTGTTGCATGTTCAGATGCTAACAAAAAAGCTCTTTTAAACAGACTTAAATTTCAAACTATCGGCCCGGATAAAATGAATCAATTGAGCCATATTCAATTTTTTAAAAATTCGGACGGAGTTCGCAAGCATATGGAACTTCACTCACAGCTTCTCAGACCAAAATTTGAAACAGTTTTGAGACACTTAAACGAAGAATTAAAAGACGACGGAATTATTGAATGGACTCATCCAAACGGAGGTTATTTCGTAAGCGTGGATCTTACCGAAGGCTGTGCTTCAAAAGTGGTTGAGCTTTGTGAAAAAGCCGGAGTTAAACTCACTCCTGCCGGAGCCACATATCCTTACGGAAAAGACCCCGGAGATAAAAACATTCGTCTTTCTCCTTCATTTCCACCAGTTGAAGAGCTGGAGCTTGCTATGGAACTGTTCTGTATTTGTGCAAAACTCGCTTCGATTGAAAAACTTTTAAACAAATAAATTCAACTTTATAAAACTGATATAAATAACTAACCGACTGAAAACGCACTGTTTTCAGTCGGTTTTTCGTTGTTACAGACACTACCAACTATGATAATGTTTTTTGTTTCAAGCATTGGAAGAAACGGACCGCCAATTTAACTTAATAAAATCGGACAAATTTCCCGTTTTAGAAACCATTGTATTCTTATTGTATCGTCTGATTAAATTTAAAACTCTGCTTTTTCATAATTCAATCTATATAACGCTTTTTATTCCGTCTATCGCGTTTTTCTCAAGACGGCTGACTTGTGCCTGTGAAATACCGACTTCCTTTGCAACTTCAACCTGAGTTTTACCCTGTAAGAATCTCAAAGAAAGTATTTTCTTTTCTCTATCGCTCAGCTTTTCCACTGCTTCTCTCAACATTATTGAGTCAAGCCAGTTTCGATCGTCAACTTTATCCCCTATCTGATCCTCAACATATATTGTATCTCCGCCATCCGAAAAAATCGGTTCACTAAGTGAAACAGGATCAACAATGCTCTCCAGTGCAATCACAATTTCTTCTTTTGGCTTTCCCATTTCATTCGCAATTTCTTCAATTCTTGGTTCTCGCTGAAGTTTTAACTGCAATTTTTCTTTTGCCTGCATGGCATGATATGCGGTGTCTCTTATAGATCTTGCAACTCTTACCTGTCCACTATCCCTTAAATATCTTCTAAGCTCTCCAAAAATCATTGGAACTGCATATGTTGAAAACTTTACATCAATATCAAGATTAAATCGATCAATGGCTTTTATTAGTCCAATACACCCAACCTGAAACAAATCATCCGGATTTTCTCCTCTTGATGTAAACTTTTGCACAGCACTTAAAACAAGCCTTAAATTACCGTTTATAAGCTCTTCTCTGGCTTTTTTATCCCCTTCCTGTGCTAGTTTAAGCAGCCGCATTTTTTCATCTTCTTTAAGGACCTTGAGCTTTGCGGTATTAACTCCACATATTTCAACTTTACTGTATTGCAAAATCATCCCACCTTACAAATACTGTAAAATTAGTATTGTCGTAAAATGGAATGATATTCTGTAATCTTTAAATATTCTGTAAGTCTTTTTTTAACATCTCTATAATTTTCTTTTCAAGCCTTGATATATAGGACTGAGATATTCCAAGTAAATCGGCAACATCCTTTTGTGTGTGTTCAGTATTACCTTTAAGACCAAAACGCATATACATGATTTCCCGTTCCCTTTCGGGTAGTCTTTCAAGAACCTGTCCCAACATTCTAAATTCATCGGCCTGTTCAATATTTTTTCCGATGGTGTTTGGATCACTTCCTAATACATCTGAAAGCAATAGTTCATTTCCATCCCAATCAACATTAAGAGGCTCATCAAGAGAAAGCTCCGATTTGAGTTGAGTGGTTTTTCTTATAAACATCAGAATTTCATTTTCAATGCAGCGTGATGCATATGTAGCAAGCTTAATGTTCTTTTCAGGTGAAAATGTATTAACAGCTTTAATAAGGCCTATTGTTCCAATTGATATTAAGTCCTCTATTCCTGCTCCTGCTACATCAAATTTTCTGGCTATATATACAACTAATCGCAAATTATGTACTATAAGCTCATCTCTGACCTTTTCATCGCCCTCCTGCAGTCTCACCATCAACGCTTTTTCTTCTTCCTTACTTAAAGGCGGAGGAAGTGTTGACGGTCCATATATATAATCGACTCTTTCGCTGCCACAAAAAAAACGTTTTAATTTATTTATAAATAGCAACAGTTTCTCTTTCAACTTCGCTACCTCCTTCAATCAAATCCTTATTTATAATTGCACCAAATGAACCTCCTAAATCTTCACTTACTGCAATTAAACATTTTGATATATCATATTGCTTTTTCCCTTTTATTATTATGACCCGGTCAGCCCTAAATGCAGGAAGCAAACCTTTTCCGCCTATAACAGAATACGGAATAAGTCGATAACCAGATAACGAGGTCGCTCCGGGATCAGCATAATTTTTATTCATTAGATATTTTGTTTCAGATTCGCTGACAATGCTTTTTATCTGTGAAAATTCAGCTATAACAACCGGTGTGTTTGAAAAAGCATCATATAACTTATTTCCGCTGTCTAGTAATGCGGTGGTTTTGACAGTTTTATTATTTACGGTAATTTCGATTTGATAGTTTAATGATGTATCCTCCTTGCCGAAAAACTTTCTGCATAGAATAAGTATTCCATAACTCACCAAAGAAGTAACCATTAAAAGCAAAGGAGAAATATTGAAATATACTGCATCATTATTTATTACAAGTCCATCAGGTTTCACTGCCAGCCACAAGGCAAAACAAATTCCGGCATATGCAAAAGAAACCGAATAAAATCCTCCGACTAATGTTATAAACCTTTTAAAGTTTGAAAATCCGAATGATGCCAATACAACAACAGCCGAAATTAAAACCCTTGTCAAAATGGTAAGCAAAATTCCCATATCCGGCAAAAGTATTATAAGAGATGACGCTGATGCAACTGCATCTCCTGCCACTCTTCTCCAAAAGCTTACCTTTTGTTTACATACCTTTTCGGTTGCAAGCAGGATAAAGTAATTAACAAACATATTTACAAAAATCAAAACATCTATGTATATAGTTCTCAAAGCTTCCATATCCTTTGTTTTTGGTAAAAAAATTATACCCCTGTATTCCAACTGATTGCAGTCGAAATACAAGGGTACATATTTAGATTATTTTGTCAAACGAAGCTGTATAATGTTATTTTGAATCTGATTCAGTCTCTTTTACGGCATTGAACTCAGGCTTTACAATTTCGGGAATATCAACATATTGTCCGCCAGCAGGTTCCGGTTTTGAAGATGCACGAACAACTGATCGCCCATGTCTGCAAACAGGCAAATAACTGTCTTTAAAATATCCCATGGAAATATTTGAACAATTTCCGGTTGCCACATCACCCGTGTCTGCACAATAGGCACGATAACTTACACCATCCGCAATATTAAAATCGCAAAGTTTTAGATCTTTGTGAACATCCGGCATGGTTGAATGCCAAATTCCGGGGGCAGGATTTGATCCTGAACGCAAATTCCCTGAAGAATCATATCCACACCAAACTGCACTTACATAATAAGGCGTACCTCCTACAAACCAACAATCGTGTTTGCTGTCGGTCGTTCCAGTTTTACCGTATATAGGCCAATTCCCCATTTGTGCTGCTACACCTGTTCCATACTCAACAACAGTCTTCAATAACTGATTCATAACTGTTGCGGTCTCTGGACTAATAACTTGGGAACCCTTATCATCTTGCTCAAGTACGATATCACCAAATGAATCATATATAACCGTATATGTAGTTGGTTCATAATACAATCCACCGTTACCAAACGTTGCATATGCTGCCGTCATTTCAGTGACAGTTACACCATCACACATTCCACCAAGTGCCATTGAAGACAAAGTTATATCGGAAAGAACTGTTCCATCCTCAGTTTTTCTACTCTCAACAAGTGTGGAAATTCCAAATCTTTTAGTCAAAAATTCAAAGCATTTATCCGGCCCGATTTTTTGAGCTATACGAACAGCCGGAGCATTAAGTGAATTTTGAATTGCCTTTTGAATAGTAACATATCCGCCAGATCCGCTTGCTTTAGGGTAATATCCGTCGGACGTTTTTATATGCAAATCCTGAACATGAGAAGAGTATGTAATTAAATTATTTTCTATTCCGGGAGCATATACAGCCAATGGTTTAATACTCGAACCGGGCTGACGCTTTGATTGATAAGCTCTATTGAATGAACGATTTTCGTTCTTTTCTCCGGTTCCTCCTACTATCGCAATAATATGACCTCTGTAATCCATTATCGTCTGAGCTGATTGAGGTCTTTCTCCACTGGCATTTTTGGGAAAATTACTTTCGGTCTTAAATGATTCTTCTAATCGTTTTTGAATATCTTCATCAATAGTAGAATAAATACGATAACCACCGGAATAAATTTTGCTTTCTGCTTCTGAATATGAGCAATCGTATTTTTTCTGTAAATCCTCAATTACATCTTCTATCAGAGTATCCACAAAATAACTGTTTATCTTACTCTTGTTGCTGTCTGAATCTTTTTCATCAGATGTGGATTTATGCGTTGCCAAAACAAGTTCTTCAGACATAGCCTGATCATATTCTTCTTGAGAAATATACTCTTGTTCAAGCATTTCTTTAAGACAGATTTCACGACGTTCTTTATTTGCTTCCGGACCATCCAAAGGATTTTTTACACCCGGAGTCTGTATAGTGGCAGCAAGCGAAGCACATTCTAGTAGCGTCAAATCTTTTGCTTCCTTATCAAAATAGAAACGGGCAGCAGTTTCTATTCCATCACAGCCGTTTCCAAAGTGAACCGTGTTAATATAGCATTCGATAATGGTTGACTTATAGTATTCTCTTTCAATATTTCTGGCACGCACTATCTCTCTTATCTTTCGGTCAGAAGTTTGTGCCTTGTCATTAGTAAGGTTTTTAACCAGCTGCTGAGTGATAGTTGAACCGCCCTGTGTTCCTCCATAAATATCGAAGAACATATTTACAAATGCACTGAATGTCCTTTTCCAGTCAACACCTTCATGATCATAGAACCGTTTATCCTCAATCGAAACAATAGCAGGCTCAAGATACGCAGAATATTCA
>CABUCT010000020.1 GCA_902490145.1 uncultured Oscillospiraceae bacterium | reverse complement strand
ATTAGTAATAGAGCTTGGAGATTAGGATATTGATGTATTTGAGGAAATTATGGTGTCATTGAAATGAACTCCGAATATGGAACATTTTTGCCCAAGTAATGAAACGGTATTATCACTTCCGGAACTTAAAATAAAGATTGATTAGCAAAAGGTATATCACCGAAATTGTTTGGACCGTGAAAGAGTACAATATTCTCTACCTGCTTGCCGTAAATAAAGAGCGTGTGCTTGACCATTCACAGATTTACAAAAAGGTATAGGATGATTTGGCTTTAGGAAATGAGTACAAGGCGGTTGGATATAATAATCTTCGCAGAAATCTGTCTGAATTACTGACAAATTACTTAAGAGTTTCAAGACTCGTACATAATGACAAAACAGAACGGCGAAGCTGAGGCTAAGAAATTCTATAAAACCACAGAAAATGAAAATGCACAGATCGAAAGTCGCACCCGTGAGCTTGACAACATTATCCGATGTCTGTATGATGACCGTGTCTGCGGATGGCTGAGCCTAAGCGATATGATTTCATGGTAAACGGATACGAGCAGGAGCAATCGGAGTTAAAGCAAAAACTGCAATCCATAAAACACAAATCGGTGAAATGGATATCCGGGAAATATAAATACGGAGTTTATTTACAAAGCTAAGGAATACATCGAGAGGCCAAAGTTAACGCCCGAATTGCTTCGAGTATTCATCAGCAGAATTGAAATGTACGAAAAGCCGGAGAAGCATCCCATACCTGCGGCAATCCCATCGTTATGCACTTGCATTCCAGCTTTCCAAATAAAACGGAATGCCCGCAATTGAAAAAATCATGCCGTTACCGCAAAAGACTGCTTAAACAGCAGTAACCGGAAGGCGAAAAGCCTTCCGGTTACATACCACCCACAATTTCTCCGTTAACGATATAACGGAAATTGCTAACGTTTTTTTATAACTAATCTAAATTACTTATTAAGTCTTGCTTTAAGTTCATCAAGCTGTTCTTTCAATTCTTTCGGAAGATGCGTACCGAATTGTTCATAGAATTTAGTAATTCCTTCAGCTTCTTCTTTCCAAATATCTACATCAACAGCAAGAATATCCTCAAGTGTCTTTTTATCGATATCAAGTCCTTCAATATTGATATCGTCAACATTTGGAACATATCCAATGGGAGTTTCCTTTGCTCCAACCTTGCCCTCGCATCGATCAAGAATCCAAAGAAGAACACGCATATTGTCACCAAATCCCGGCCAAATGAAGTGACCCTCATCATCAAGACGGAACCAGTTTACATTGAAAATCTTAGGTGCTTTATCACCAAGCTTTTTACCCATTTCAAGCCAATGACCAAAGTAGTCACCCATGTGATATCCACAGAACGGCAACATTGCCATGGGATCACGACGAAGAGTTCCCACTGCACCGCTTGCAGCAGCAGTTGTTTCTGAAGACATTATTGAACCAACAAACACACCGTTTTCCCAATTGCGTGACTGATATACCAGGGGAGCAGTTTTAGCACGGCGTCCACCGAACACAATAGCTGAAATCGGAACTCCCTGGCCGTTTTCAAACTCGCTGCTTATGCAAGGACAGTTCTTTGCAGGTGAAGTAAAACGGCTGTTTGGATGAGCACCCTTTGAACCATCTTCAGGATCCCACTTTTCACCTTTCCAATTAAGTGCATTCTTAGGCGGATTTTTATCAAGACCTTCCCACCAAACAGTGTTATCTTCAAGATTATGAACTACATTTGTGAAAATAGTATTTTTCTGTGTGCTGTTTAAGGCATTCGGATTTGATTTAACGTTAGTTCCGGGAGCAACTCCGAAAAATCCGTTTTCGGGATTTATTGCCCAAAGTCTGCCATCCTGTCCGATTCTCATCCAAGCGATATCATCACCAACAGTCCAAACTTTGTATCCTTTTTCACGATAAATCTCAGGCGGAATAAGCATAGCAAGATTGGTTTTTCCGCAAGCTGACGGAAAAGCTGCTGCAATGTATTTTACTTCACCCTTGGGGTTCTCAAGACCCAGAATAAGCATATGTTCTGCCATCCAGCCTTCATTTTTACCTTGATAAGAAGCAATACGAAGGGCAAAGCATTTTTTCCCGAGAAGAACATTTCCACCGTAGCCTGAGTTTACAGAAATAATGGTGTTATCCTGTGGAAATTGGCAGATATAACGTTTTTCTTCATCAATGTCACACTTGCAGTGCAAACCTCTTACCCAGTCTTCACTGTCACCGAGTGCATCGAGTACACTTTTGCCAACACGAGTCATAATAGCCATGTTAAGAACAACATAAATAGAATCGGTAAGCTCTATTCCTGCTTTTGAAAACGTAGAACCAACAGGTCCCATTGAATAAGGAATAACATACATTGTTCTTCCTTTGTAGCTATCACGTGCTATATCATAAAGCATTTTATATGCTTCGTTTGGTTCCATCCAGTTATTAGTCGGACCGGCCTCTTCCTTAGTAGGAGTACAGATGAGTGTTCGTCCCTCAACACGGGCAACATCGTTTACAGCAGTTCTGTGCAGGTAGCATCCAGGAAGTTTTTCCTCATTTAATTTTATCATTTCTCCTGTAGAAACGGCCTCTGCACGAAGAGAATTGAGCTGTTCCTCCGAACCGTCAATCCATACAACCTTATCAGGCTTTACGAGATCAACCTTTTCATTTACCCAATTAAGAATAGATTTGTTATTGGTCATAATAATCTTCCTTTCTCGTTCCGATTAAGTATATATTACTACAAAAGGGGATATTTTGCAATAATCAAATTTGAATAATGTGTTAATTTTTTAACTAACTTATGCACTTTGTGAAACTTCGGATATATTTAATTTAGATTTTTTCCATTTATCTGACTGCACATAAATAATTCCGATAATAGCCGATATAACCGGTGCAAATCCGATTGCAATTGCCACACCTAAAGTTCCCATGTTAAATCCCCAACTCATAGAGAAAATGTAGGCAAGCGGGATCCTGAATAAAACAGCATTTATTGCTGAGTTAACAAGCGAAAACGTTGTATGACCAGACCCGGTAGCCAATCCATTGGTACAAAAGAATGCACTCGCAAATAAATAGTCAAAGCTACAAAAAGCGATATATTTTGAACCGATACTCATACATTCATCATAGAGTTTGAGCCCTTCTCCGGAAAGAGAGTTTTTATTTAAAAATACACTCATTATCTGATCAGGGAAAATATTCACTATGGCAAAAACAATTACAGAAAGTGCAATAGCAAAACCAAAACCTACCCACATAATTTTTTTGGCTCTGTCATATTTACCGGCACCGACATTCTGCCCTACCATAGAAGAGATGGATGAAGAAATTGCTATACACGGCAAAATTCCAAATGTATTAAGCTTTTGTCCTATACCAAGTAATGTTGTACCAACCGTCCCGGCAAGTGCATTTGATACTCCTGTGAGGGCCAAAAAAGATGTTCCTGTTATGGAAAACTGAACAGCCGAAGGAAGACCTATTTTGAATATGAGCTTTAACTTTTCCTTGTTTATACGGAATGATTTTATCTTAAAATCAAATACAAAATCACTTCGTTTAAGATATATTACAGAAAGTATAAAGCTTGTTGCCTGTGCAATTACAGTGGCAAGTGCCGCACCCAATGAGCGAAGTCCGAGATTTTTAACAAATATTATATCTAATATTATATTTGTGACAGTTGCAATTGCCACAAAACATAGAGGTCTTTTGCTATCTCCCATTCCTCTTAATATGCCGCTCACAGCGTTATATCCAAAAATAAAAATATATCCAAATGAACAACAAAGTAAATAGTTGTAGGCTTCTTTAAAAGCCAGATCATCCGTACCAAGCAGTTTAAGAATAGGCGTATTTAAAACAGACATAACAACAGTCATACCTATACTAACAAAAACAAAAAACGTGAACAAGGTGCTTATGGTCTGCTTTTGATCCTCAAACTTTTCAGCACCTTGATATTGTGCGACAAGTACGGTAGCACCAACACCAAAGCCAGCAACAATATTAGTTACAAGCGTTGTAACCTGCCCTCCGATTTGTACACCTGATACTCCTACAGGTCCCATATACTGGCCAACAACAATCATATCAACCACACTGTATAGTGCCTGCAGTAAATTAGAAAATAAAAACGGTATAGAAAAAGTGATGATTTGTTTTACTACACTGCCTTCTGTGAAATTTTTTTGAAATTTTGACATCTGACAAATAACTCTCCCCGGGTAATTTAACTTTATCTTATTTGTCCATTACCTGAAACAATATATTTATATGACGTAAGTTCTTTCACGCCCATAGGGCCTCTTGCATGAAGTTTTTGTGTAGAAATGCCGATTTCCGCACCAAAACCGAATTCTCCGCCGTCTGTGAATCTTGTAGAAGCATTTACATAAACAGCAGCTGAATCAACACGATTTGTAAATTTGTTTGCTGATTTTTCATCAGAAGTTACTATACAATCACTGTGTCCGGTTGAATATTTTGAAATATGTTCTATTGCTTCATCAAGACTATCTACAATCTTAACAGAAATTATATAATCTAAGAATTCTTTTCCGTAATCAGATTCATCTGCGGTTTTAATATTATCCCCTAAGATTTTACATGTACGCTCACATCCGCGAATTTCTACATTCATTTTATCAAGTCTTGCTTTCAGTGAAGGCAAAAATTCTTTTGCAACACTTTCATGAACAAGCAAACTTTCAGCAGCGTTGCACACTGACGGTCTAGATGTTTTTGCATTAAATACAATGTCTTCCGCCATATTAAGATCTGCCGAAGCATCCACATATATATGGCAATTGCCCGTCCCTGTTTCAATTACCGGAACTGTCGAATTCTCAACAACCGAACGAATAAGACCCGCACCTCCACGAGGTATAAGCAAATCAAGATACTCATTCATTTTCATCATTTCATTTGCCGAGTTCCTGGATGTGTCAGTTACCAAACAAATGCAATCTCCAGGAAATCCGGCTTTTTTAAGAGAGTTTCTCATTGAATTTGCAATTGCAATGTTTGAATTTATAGCCTCTTTACCGCCTCTGAGAATAACTGAATTTCCCGCCTTAAGGCATATTGCTGCAGCATCGGCGGTTACATTCGGACGAGCTTCATAAATTATTCCGATAACTCCGATAGGTACACTTACTTTTTTTATTTTAAGACCGTTTGGACGCTCGTATTCATCAAGTACCTTTCCCACAGGATCGGAAATCTTTGTTATTTCCATTATTCCTTCTGCAATTTGAGTTACACGTTTATTATCAAGTTTTAAACGGTCAATAAGAGATTCGGAAAGTGCATTTTTTCGGCCGTTTTCAACATCAATATTATTAGCAGAAATAATTTGTTCCATATCATCCAAAAGCCCTTTTGCTATACACAAAAGAGCTTCATTTTTCTGTTCAAAATCTGAAGTCATAAGAAATCTTGATGCTTCTTTTGCAGATTTCCCTAAATTTTCAAGCATTTCTATCAGTCCTTTTTGATTTAAAAAAAGTTCCCACCGATTCACCATTAAGTAAATCGTAAATTTTCATTGTGTCATTTCCGGACATCACAACCGTGTCTATTCCACGTTCAGTTGCATATTCGGCCGCTTCAATTTTTGTGTACATACCGCCCGTACCACGTTTTGTCCCGGCACCTCCTGATATATCATAGATATTATCATTTATCTCATCCACTTCGGTTATAAGCTTTGCACTTGGATTTTTATGCGGATCACTGTCATAAAGCCCGTCTGTATCGGTAAGTATTATAAGCATATCAGCCGAACAAAGATCTGCAACAATTGCCGAAAGACGGTCGTTATCACCAAACACTATCTCTTCAATTGCAACAGTATCATTTTCATTAACAATAGGAAGTGCTCCCATTTCCAGCAAACACTCCAAAGTATTTACTGCATTTTCTCTTCTGTGCTGATTATCAATACAATCCCTTGTTAAGAGTATTTGTGCAACATTCCAACCATATTCATGGAAAAGACGGCTGTATGTAGACATTAGATCGCATTGACCAACAGCTGCAGTCGCTTGTTTTTCCCTTGTCTCAGAGGGACGATCTTTAAGTCCCAAACGATTTTGTCCCACTGCAATAGCAGCAGACGAAACAAGTATAACTTCCATACCGCTGTTCTTAAGATCAGCAACAACCCTTACCAAATGTTCCATTTTCCCCAAATTTATTTTACCATTTTCATAAGTAAGTGAGGATGTTCCTATTTTTATAACAATTCTCTTTTTATCTGACATTTTATTCACCCAGATTTTCGATAAAAGCTTTGGCTGTTTTTGCATCATTTGCAATAGCCTTTTTGAGTTGGTCCAGCGATGGAAACTTCTTTTCAGGACGAAGAAATTTTATAAGATTGATATGAACATTTTGTCCATAAAGATTTCCCGAAAAATCCATGATATATGTTTCTGCCCGAACAAGAGACTTTCTGACCGTGGGCCGCTCACCCACATTACATACCGCTGAATATCTTTCGCCTTGTAAAGTAACCGTTGCAGCATAAACTCCGTATTTTGGTATAATAAATTTTTCAGGAAAAGGCTGATTTATTGTCGGAAACCCAAGTTTTCTTCCTAAATGATCACCGTCAACCACCATAAAATTAAATCCAAACGGTCTTCCAAGCATATCTTCCGCGTCTTTCATTCTTCCGCATTCAATACAATCTCTTATGCGGGAAGATGAAATTGCAAAATTCTCATTAAAAACTGCCGGAACAACGGTAAGTGCCATCTCATATTTTTCACATAGCTTTTCAAGGAGTTTTGTATCTCCCGAAGCTCCTTTTCCAAACCGATAGTTAAATCCACAAACAATTTTTTTTGCACCCAAAGTTTTAAATAAGATTTCAGAAATAAATTCCTCAGGAGACAAATTGCATATATCTTCAAAATCAACTTTAATAAGATAATCCACCCCAAGTTTTTCTATTTCTTCGGTCTGCATTTGAGATGTCGTTATCATAGGAGAAGTTTTAAAACTATTTACAGGTCGATTTATTATAAAAACCATTGATTGCATATCTGAGTTAACAGCTTCTGAAATCACAGCCTTATGACCCTTATGTACACCGTCAAATGTACCGAGAGCAACACACAAAGGTCTGTTTTTTTGAAATTTCTCGATGTTATCCACGAATTTCATGATTATATTACCTCAAAACAGGCATTTAATATTTAAAAATTCCGACTCACGGTCGATTTTGCCTAATCCGATTAAACTATTATCGGGACTTTTGACATTTACAATTCCGTTAAGATTTTTTCCTATATGCAAACGATCAAGGCTCAGCTGTCCTCCATGACTAAATCGAACGGCCTGTGGCTGTGTTACATGTATGCAAGGAAAATCCTTAACAGCAATCCAAATGGGTTTTATAAGTTCTTTAACAGACATTTCCTTTGCTTTATTCAAAGTCACACAATCATCTATTGGAAATCCACAAGCCTCAATACGACGCAAAGATGAAAGAACCGCACCACAACCAAGCTTTCTTCCAATGTCATCGCACAACGATCGAATGTATGTACCGGATGAACAAGAAACATCTATTTCAAACTCATTTTTGTCCGTTTGTTTCAAAATATTTGCAAAATAAACGGTTACCCTACGGCTTTCTCGTTCAACCTCTATCCCTTTTCTTGCAAGGTCATAAAGACGAACTCCATTTTTACAAACAGCAGAATACATCGGAGGTTTTTGCAGTATACTTCCCACAAATTCAGGCAGGACTTTTTCAAAAATGTCTCTTGATATATCGCAATCAGTTTCACTAGTTATTTCCCCTGTTATATCAAGTGTATCCGTCGTTAAGCCGAATTTTATGGTCGCAATATAACGCTTGTCCTTTATCGGCATTATATCACAAAGTTTTGTCGCCTTACCCACAAGTAACGGAAGAACTCCGGTCGCCATCGGATCAAGAGTTCCTGTGTGACCTATTTTTCTTTCGTGAAGAACCCCACGCATAACCGCAACAACATCAAAAGAGGTGAAATTCTTTGGCTTATCAATAAGAACTATTCCGTCCATTTAGTCTAAAAACTCCCTTATAGCCTCTTTTATACGTGATTTAACTTCATCAAGAGTACCTACAATCGCACATCCTGCAGCTCTCATATGTCCACCGCCGCCGAATTTTTCACAAAGCTTAGCAGCATCAACAGGAGCATGTGTTCTTATTGAAATTTTATATATGTTATCGCTCTTTTCACGCAATGTTACTCCGACAATAACACCCTCAACTTGTCTTGGTAATGAAGTTATGCCCTCAAGATCTCCGTCACATGCTCCTGTTTTTTGCTTCATATCATTTGTGATAGCAATAATCGCCACACGTCCGTCATAACAAAATTCCATTGTGTCAATTATAAGCCGTTCTATCTCAAATCGATTGCGGCTTTTTGTGTCAAACATAACACGGTTAATTTCAGCCTCATCAATTCCGAACTCCATCATGTCGGCAGCTATTCTGTGAGTTTCAGGTGTTGTATTTGAATATTTGAAGCATCCGGTATCAGTGGATATTCCGGTATATATACATTCTGCAATATACTTGTCTATTTCCACACCAAGCTCTTTAATAACCCGAAGAATTATTTCACAGTTTGCAGCTGCCGACGGATCAACTAAAGAATATTCTGCATATTGTTGATTGCTTCCGTGATGATCAATACATAAAAGTATCTTTCCGCTATAATCTTCTCCGCCTTCTCCAAGAAGGTGAAGTGCCGCAACATCTACTGCAACAAAGGTTTTAGGCTCAAACTCCTGCGGAATATAATGTTTTGTTATATAAGAATATGAGGACGGTATTTCATGCTTACAAACTACGTTAGCCTTTTTTCCAAGACTTCTGAGAGCACTGCAAAGTGCAAATCCACTTCCAATTGTATCCCCATCAGGGTAAGCATGAATTAAAATATGAAATTCATCATTTGCCGCCAAAAGTTCAGCAGCTTTCTTTATATCATCCATTGTTCTCCTCTTCATCGGTTTCATGTTCCGAAATCTCGATGTCTTTAAGTATTCTTGAAATATCTGCACCATGTGCAATAGAATTATCAGCAATAAATCTAAGTTCAGGTATTTTGCGAATATGCAAACGTTCGGACAATTCGTGACGGATATATCCCGTCGCAGATTTGAGTCCCTTAACCGTGTTTTTTATATCCTCTTCCCCGCCAAAAGCACTTACATATACTTTTGCATACGAAAGATCACCTGAAACCTCAACTCTTACTATAGAAACCAGAGAAGAAATACGCGGATCTTTGAGATCTCTGAAAATATCAGAAAGCTCACGCTTAACATCTTCGTTAATTCTGTTAATTCTTTGTGAAGGCAATTCCGGTCACCTCATTTTTATTTTCTCAAATATTTTACGAAAAATCAGTCACGATATTCTTCCATAATAAATGCTTCGAAAATATCGCCCTCTTTAATATCCGAGAATTTTTCAAGTCCAATACCACATTCATACCCTTGAGTTGCCTCTTTAACATCGTCTTTAAATCTTCTGAGTGAATCAATCTTGTCTTCAGAAACAACAATACCATCTCGAACAACACGAATCTGACTGTTTCTGGTTACTTTGCCGTCTAAAACATAACTTCCTGCAATAGTACCCGCGGAAGAAATTTTATATACAGCACGCACTTCAATTCTTCCCTGAATAACTTCACGGAATTTTGGTGCAAGCATACCCTTCATTGCCGACTCAATCTCTTCAATGCAATCATATATAACACGATACATACGCATATCAACGCCATCACGCTCAGCGTTAAGCTGTGCTACAGGATCGGGACGGACATTAAATCCGACAATAATTGCATTTGATGCATTGGCAAGCATAACATCAGATTCACTTATTGCACCAACGCCTCCATGGATAACCTTAACTCTGACTTCATCATTGGAAAGCTTTTCAAGCGACTGACGGACAGCTTCAACCGATCCCTGAACATCAGCTTTTACAATTATATTAAGTTCCTTCATATCGCCCTCTTGAAGCTGATCAAAAAGATTGTCAAGAGTAACGGTTTTGAAGGATTTGAATTGTTCTTCCTTGGCTTTTGTCTTTCTTTGTTCAACAAGTTCGCGTGCAAGTCTTTCATCGCTTACTGCATCAAAAATATCTCCTGCTTCAGGGACTTCATCCATACCGGTAATTTCCACAGGGACAGACGGTCCGGCTTCTTTCACCTTATTACCTTTGTCATCTGTCATTACTCTTACACGACCGACAGCAGTTCCTGCAACTATGATATCTCCCTGTCTAAGAGTACCGTTTTGAACAAGAAGAGTAGTTACAGGACCGCGTCCCTTGTCAAGGCGAGCTTCAATAACCGTACCTTTTGCAGCACGGTCAGGGTTAGCTTTAAGTTCAAGCATATCTGCAACTAATATAACATTCTCAAGAAGTTTATCAATATTCATTCCTGTAACAGCTGATACGGGAACACATATTGTATCTCCGCCCCATTCTTCGGGGATAAGTTCATATTCGGTCAGCTGTTGCAAAATCTTATCGGTTGTAACACCCGGTTTATCCATCTTGTTAACAGCAACAATAACTTGAACCTTTGCAGCTTTTGCATGGTTAATAGCCTCAATTGTCTGTGGCATTATACCATCGTCCGCCGCTACCACAAGTATAGCAATATCGGTTGCCATAGCACCACGAGCACGCATCGAAGTAAATGCCGCGTGTCCGGGAGTATCAAGGAATGTAATATCTCTTTCTCCGACTTTTACTCTTGAAGCACCGATGTGCTGAGTAATACCACCTGCCTCAGTAGACTAGTATTTCTGATTGCATCAAGAAGTGATGTTTTACCATGGTCAACGTGTCCCATTACTACAACAACCGGATCTCTTGGTTTAAGGTTTTCATCTTTATCAACGGTATCGTCAATAATCCGATCCTCAATAGTTACCACAACTTCTTTTTCAACAACTGCACCCATTTCGGTTGCAACAATAGCAGCAGTATCATAATCAATTATTTCGTTTACAGAAGCCATTACGCCAAGCTTCATAAGTTGTTTAATAACTTCAGCAGCGGTTTTTTTCATACGCATTGCAAGTTCGCTTACTGATATTTCTTCACCGATAGTCACTTTGATTGGAGTTTTCTTTATTCGTTCAAGCTGAATTCTGCGAAGTTTATCAGCCTCGGTCTCGACCTTTGTACGCTGTTTTGCACGACGATAATCCTTTGATCTTTGGTTAATTTTCTGTTTGTTGCTGGAAGTATCACGAACGGCACGGTCGGGTGCAAGATTTGTATATTTTTCGTTATATTTATCAAGCTCGACATGAGAGCCTCTTGTATCGACATGACGGATTGTACCCGGTCCCCTGTTTGGTTGCTGACCTGCAGGCTTATCTTTTTTAGGCTGTTTTGGCTGAGTGTTATTAACAGTTTTTTCGGTTTTATCTGATTTTTTATTTTCTTTATCCTTTGGAACACTCTTTTTGTCCGCGTTTTCCCCTTCCTTTGCTGACTTAAGCATTTGAGCGATTGCCTCTTGCTGTGCAAGCTTTTCAGCTTTTTTCTTATTTTTTTCTTCCTCTCGCTGTTTTCTTGCATCTTCTCCCTGTTTAAAGTACTCATCAAAATTTTCAACGCTATTATTCTGAGTATAGTATTCAAAGACAAGATTAAGTTCTTCCTCGGTGAGTGCAGTCATATGTTTCTTTGTTTCGCCTGTGTATTTTTGAAGCAAATCAATAACATTTTTATTATTTGCGTCACCAAAATCTTTTGCAACCTCATGAACACGGTATTTTATCATCATATATTATTTCCTCCTTGTACGCACAGTTCTTTTACTCTTTCGGCAAAGTTTTCATCACATACCGCCAAAGCACCCACTGATGTGCCGACTGCTTTAGAAAGTTCGGCTTTCGTGTTTTCTATTCTTATAATGTCAATCTCTTTATCCCTTGAAAGAAATCTCAGTTCCTTTTCGGTCCTTTGTGCAGTATCTGAAGCCAAAATTAGAAGTTTAGATTTTCCTTTTTCCACAGCCTCGGCTGATGCTTCAAATCCTATTTGAAGCCGTCCGGCTCTTCTGGCAAGTCCCAAAAGGCCGAGAATTTTATCATTCATTTTCCGAAATGACCTCCTCCAAAGCTGTATAAATATCTTCAGGTATTTTCATACCAAACGACCGTTCCATCCGCCTTGATTTTTTGGTTTTTTCAAGACAAGACCTGTTATTGCAGACATAAGCTCCTCGTCCGTCTGTTTTATAAGACTGATCAAGCTTAATTTCTCCCTGCGGAGTTTTAACAATCCTGATAAGTTGTTTTTTACTTTTCATTTCTCCACATCCACTGCATTTTCGCATTGGCATAATCTTTTTTTCGGACAAAACAGTACGCTCCCTTAATTAGATATTATTCTTCGCCATAAAAACCGCTTTCGGGTCTGATGTCAATTTTCCATCCTGTAAGCTTTGCGGCAAGGCGGGCATTTTGACCTTTATTTCCAATCGCCAAAGAAAGCTGTGCATCGGGAACAGTAACATGGCAAGATTTTGAACCATCTTGTTCCACATCAACCGATAATACCTTTGCAGGAGAAAGTGCTTCACTTATAAATAGAACCGGATCATCGGAATAACGCACAATATCAATTTTTTCTCCATCAAGTTCATCAACTATTTTTGCAACACGGGTACCTCTCGGACCAATACATGCACCAATTGGATCAACATCATCATCTTTAGAAAAAACAGCGATCTTTGTCCTGGATCCTGCTTCTCTGGAAATTGATTTAATCTCAATAATACCATCAAATATTTCCGGAACTTCAGTTTCAAATAAACGTCTTACAAGTCCTGAATGAGTACGTGAAATCATTATTTTAGGCCCTTTTTCACTTTCTCTTACATCAACAACAAATATTTTTATATGATCTCCCTCATGAAGGACTTCATCCGGGACCTGTTCAGCTTTGGGAAGAATAGCCTCATTATTACCGATTATGACAGTAGCATTACCGGTTTTAGGATCGACAGAGTGAACCACTGCTGTAACAAGCTCCTGATTTTTACTTTGGAACTCTTGCAATGTCTGACCTCTTTCTGCATCACGGATTCCCTGCCTAATAACATGCTTTGCGGTTTGAGCAGCAATTCTTCCGAATTTTCTTGTGTCAAGCGGAATATCAACCGTTTCTCCGATCATAGCAGATTTATTAATCTTCTTTGCATCTTCAAGAAGAATTTCCACATCTTCATCTTGAATTTTATCTACTACAGTTTTTCTGACAAAAACATCAAATATTTCTTTTTCACAGTCAATATTACAAAATACTACGTCTTTAGAACCATAGTCTTTTTTTACCGAAACAACAATGGCATTACTGATTTTCTCAGCAATATATTCACGGCTGATTCCTTTTTCACTTTCCATAAATGTGAGTGCCGCAAAAAACTCATTACGGTTATCCTCTTTTGAATTAGATTTGCTGGTTCTGGCCATTTTATTAAAACATCCTTTCAAATAAAGATAAAATACAATTAAAAATCA
>CABUCT010000019.1 GCA_902490145.1 uncultured Oscillospiraceae bacterium | reverse complement strand
TATGCCTTGAAAAATTTTCCAAATATAAAGATATAAAACCTTAAATAAGTTTGCTATTCATGAAATTGTCTCAATTTTTAATTGTCTCCGTTTTATTAAAACAACGCTATATATTCTTTAAACAGGTATAGACTAATAAATTATATGATGCATTAGTCTATACGTGATCAGGAAAAATAAGGTATCATCTCATAAAGAAATAAGTTATGGGGAGATGTCTTATGATAAAATTAAATGCGTTGGAATTATTGGAGAAAAACGGAAAAACTGAATATTGGTTATATAAACAACTAGGTATGAGCTATCGCAATTTTAAGAGAATGGTAACTAATGAAACAAAATCAATTCGATATGAAAATATTGAAACTCTCTGTTTGCTATTAAACTGTACTCCAAACGAACTTTTTAAAATAACTATAGATTAAGAATGAAATAAAAAACAATTTGTGGCTATTTTGGAAATTAAATACATATAGACTAATACATTATATAATGCATTAGTCTATATGTAAAGAGGGAAAATAAGATATTATCTCATAGAAATATAAGTTATGGAGAGGTATCTTATGATAAAATTAAATGTGTTAAAATTATTGGAAGAAAACGGAAAAACTAAATATTGGTTATACAAACAGCTCGGCATGAGCTATCAGAATTTTAGCAAAATGATAAACAATGAAACAAAATCAATTCGATATGAAAATATTGAAACTATTTGTTTACTATTAAACTGTACTCCAAACGATCTTTTTGAAATAACTATAAATTAAAAAGTTTAAAAAATCACCGAAACAATTTTGAGTTTCGGTGATTTTCTTTATAGAGAAAATTGATTATGAAAAGCATAATTCAAAACCATGAATAGGGAAGTATTATTTATATACGTTAATAACTGTCATTTTGCAAACTTTTCTTCCGCTGGGGAATACAGGGTTGTTTTTCAGGCAATAATTTAGTATAATATACTTGTATAATTTTACGCTTTTGGTGCATATATCTGTTGTCAGCAGGGCTTTTCACTGCGGCATTTTTTGGCTGTTTGTGCCGAATGCTTCGATTTTATACAAATATTTTTTCAGGAGATCATCCTATGCTTTACAATTTGTTTTACAACTTATTCAGTATGTTTCCGCTCACACGTATGCTGATGACTCAAAATTATCTCGGTGCACTTGGTTATGCCATTTCAATTGCGGTTGTGGTGTTTTTTGTGCTTCCGTTTCACGAAATGGCACATGCCTTTACTGCTTACAAATTAGGAGACAACACCGCAAAATATATGGGAAGACTAACGCTTAATCCGTTAAAGCACATTGACTGGATCGGGGCTTTGATGATACTTTTGGTCGGGTTTGGATGGGCAAAGCCGGTTCCGGTAAATTCCCGCAATTTCGAAAACCCCAAAAGGGATATGGCAATCACCGCCGTTGCAGGGCCGCTTTCTAATTTACTTGCCGGATTTGTTTCGGTCATACTTATGAGCTTAGTCTATTATATTTTCGTTCCTCGGGCTTTCGGCGTATTAAGGATCATAGCCACGGTGCTTTACTATTTATTCTTGTTTGTGGCTCAAATCAATGTGAGCCTTGCGGTTTTCAATTTAATCCCCATACCACCGCTCGACGGCTCCCGGCTTTTGACCGCACTTCTCCCGAACCGGATATATTATAAAATAATGCAATACGAAAGATACATTATGCTGGGGCTCCTGTTCCTGCTTTTCACCGGTATCCTGACCCGTCCGCTCAGCTACATTTCCTCCGGGATTTTAAATGTACTTATTCGTTTGGCATCACTTCCTTTTGGCGGTTAAATAATATGGATAAACTGTTATATCATCTTGAAAGCTTTGAAGGGCCTCTCGATTTGCTTCTTCATCTTATTAATAAAAATAAACTTAATATTTACGATATAAATATTTGCGAGCTTGTCACTCAATATCTTGACTATATTAAACAGATGCAGGCACAGTCAATGGACGTCTCAAGTGAATTTCTTGAAATGGCGTCAAGGCTTGTATATATAAAATCGGCGTCTCTGCTTCCGCGTAACAAAGAAGCTGACGAGCTTCGCGATGCTTTGTCGGGAGAACTTATTGAATATCGCACGGTGCGTATGCTTGCGGGCGAGCTTTCAAAAATTTCCGACGGATTCGGAAAATTCGTTCGAAAGCCCACCATGCCGAGTATAGATCAAACTTATGTTTTAAATCACGAAAGCGAAGTGCTCATTGGGTGGTATCTTGCAGCGGTCGGCAGGGGACAGCGAAAACTTCCTCCGCCGAAAACCGTTTTTGAACCGCTGGTCAAAAAGCCTGTCATTCCCGTTTCTGCCAAGATCGTATATATTTTACGACGTCTTTGGAAAGGTGCAAAGCTCAAATATGAACAGGTTTTCGAGAATGCTAAAAGCCGTTCAGAGGCTGTTGCAACGTTTTTGGCAGTGCTTGAGCTTATCAAGGCTCAGCGAATTAAAATCGATAATTCCGATAACCTTCAAATGATAAATAAAGATAAATAGAGGAAAGTGAGAAACCAAATGGAACTTTCAAAATATATTCCTATATTGGAGGCCGTGCTTTTTGCCGGCGGCGAACCGGTTCCCATTTCCAGAATTGCCGCTGCTCTTGAGCTTCCTGCAAGTCAGGTGGAAAAATTAGCAGAGCTTCTTTCTGAAAAACTCTCCGCAAGCGACAGCGGAATTGAGCTTTTGCGGCTTGACGAATGTCTTCAGCTTGCCACAAAAAAAGAATATGAAGAGCCGATTCGAACTATTTTTGAGCTTCGTAGGTCAACTCCGCTTTCGTCTCCCGCTTTTGAAGTTTTGTCTGTTATAGCATACAATCAACCTGTTACAAAGGCATATATCGAACAAATTCGCGGGGTTGACTGTTCGGGAGTGGTTTCATCCCTTTCGGCAAAAGGCCTTATTGAAGAATGTGGCCGTCTTGATTTGCCGGGCCGCCCGATCCTTTACGGAACGACCGACACATTTTTGCGTTGCTTCGGGCTTTCCTCGATTGCGGATCTTCCCCCGATCCCCGAAAAGGAAGAATTAAGCTTTGAAAATAATACCGACACCAGGGAAATTATAGAACCGACTATCGAAGGCTTTGCCGACGATGAATAATCATATTGAAAACTCAATCAGATGATAATGAAAACGATCCGATTTTTTAAAAATAAGGTTGTAATTAAAAAGCTCAACCTTCACAGATAAAATAAAAACAAAGGTGGTTAAAAAAATGATTGAAAAAAATAAAGACACAAAAGCTGAAGCCGTTTTGGATGTTACAATTGAAAAAATGCGTGCCTTGGCCGACAGCAGCACTATTATCGGGGACAAAATCGTAATCGGCGACGGGACTGTGCTTATTCCGGTTTCACGCGTGTCATACGGATTTGCTTCGGGCGGAAGTGACATTCCTTCAAAAACTCCGTCTGCAAACGGATTTTTTGCCGGTGGCGGCGGCGGTGGAATGAGCGTTACTCCCGTGGCTTTTGTTTCAGTAAAGGATGGAAATGTGGAGATTCATAATTTCAACACATCTGATGCAATCGGTGCGGCTGAACGTGCGATTACAATGGCACCGGAACTTATCGACAAGATAAAACTGCTTTTTTCAAAGAATAATAATCCAGAACAATAATATTTATTCTTTCGGAGGCAAATATGGATAAAAGCCGCGTAAAGCATTTGTTAGGAGATCTTGGATTTTTTCTTGTGGGAACACTTTTTTACAGTATATCGGTAAACATTTTCACCCTGCCTTCAAATATTGCCCCCGGTGGACTTACCGGTATTTCGACCCTGCTTAATTACCTGTTTAACACACCCGTGGGAACTATGATTTTAATACTCAACGTTCCTCTTTTTATACTTGCAGCAAAATTTATCGGCACAAAATTTTTGGCCAAAACGGTGGTAGCTACCGCGATGTCCTCGGTTATGATCGATATTACTGCTTTATTTTTACCCCAGTATCACGGCGACGGGCTTCTCGCGGCGGTTTACGGAGGAGTTTTTTCGGGTATCGGACTTTCACTTATCTTTTTGCGTGGCGGAACTACCGGCGGAACCGACATTCTTGCCCGGCTTATACAAAAAATATTTCCCTATATTTCGCTTGGGCAGATAATTCTCTTTACAGATATTTTTATTATTGCGGCTTCAACCATTGTTTACAAAAGCGTCAACAGCGGTCTTTATGCGGCTATTGTAATATTTACCAGCACGACTATTATCGACAAATCAATTTATGGTGCGAATATGGGCAAGGTCGTATACGTTTTTTCAGAGCAGAATGCCAAGATTTCGGAAGAGATCATGAAATCCCTTGAACGCGGTGTGACGCTTCTTGAAAGCAAGGGCGGATATTCGGGAGAAAAGCAGAATGTGCTTATGTGTGCCGTAAGACGTCATGAAGTCTTTCGGCTGAGAAAAATTGTGCTGGAGTTTGACCCCAACGCATTTGTCATTGTTGGCGATGTGGGTCAGGTAATGGGCAATGGCTTCAACCGACTTGAAAATACGGATGAATAGGGTGGCTTTATGTTTAACAAATTTAAAAGTGTCGGGCTTATGGGTATCGATGCTTTTATTGTAGATGTCGAAACATATATTTCCGAGGGCTTTTTTCGCTTTGACATAGTGGGACTGCCTGATGCGGCGGTGCGTGAATCACGTGAGCGGGTTCGATCAGCAATGAAAACCTGCAAATACAAATTCCCCGACGGCAATATTGTTGTAAATCTTGCTCCCGCTGATGTTAAAAAGTCGGGAGTGCTTTACGATTTGCCTATACTTCTCTCTCTGCTGTCGGCAAGCGGTCAGATAACTGCCAATGTAAGTAATACTTTGTTTGTAGGCGAACTTTCACTTTCGGGAGAAATCCGTCCTGCAAACGGTGTTTTATCCATGGTGATAAAAGCCAGAGAATGCGGGTTTGACAGCATTATAATTCCTTATGCCAATGCTGCCGAGGGTGCGGCAGTTTCGGGAATCAATGTTTATCCCGCGAAGAATATAAACGAAGTGGTAGATCATCTCAACGGGCAAAAACTTATAGACGCTGTATGCCCACAGGAATTTGAAAGCTTTCCTGTTGAGTCATCTTTTCCTGATTTTTCAGAGGTTATGGGTCAGGACGCTGCCAAGCGTGCCCTTGAAGTTGCAGCCGCCGGAGGGCATAACATATTGCTTATCGGACCTCCCGGTTCAGGCAAAAGCATGCTGGCAAAAAGACTTCCCTCTATTCTTCCGGACATGACGTTCAAAGAATCTATTGAAACAACAAAAATTCATTCTGTTGCCGAAAGTCTCGGTGGTTCAGGACTGATCCGTAAACGTCCGTTCCGTTCACCGCACCATAATGTTTCTCCTGTGGCATTGGCGGGCGGAGGTGCTATTCCACGGCCGGGAGAAATTTCTCTTGCACATAATGGCGTGCTGTTTTTGGACGAGCTTCCCGAATTTTCCCGAAGTGCAATTGAAGTGCTGCGACAGCCCCTGGAAGACGGAAAGGTTACGATTTCACGTTCGGCTGCAACAATGTCATATCCCTGCCGTATTATGCTGGTGGCTGCAATGAACCCATGTCCATGCGGATATTTTGGTCACCCCCATCATCCTTGCATTTGTTCACATCAGGCTATAAATAAATATCTCAACCGCATCAGCGGACCATTGCTTGACAGGCTTGATATACATGTGGAAGTTCCGCCGGTTGAATTTGACGAGCTGAATTCACATAAAAAGGGTGAATCTTCTTTGGAAATTCGGAAACGGGTCAATAAAGCACGTGAAATTCAGCTTAATCGTTATAAAAACATTGAAATTACATGTAATGCATTGCTCACTCCTTCAATTCTTTCCGAAATGTGTCCTTTGAGTGACAATGCCACAACACTTTTAAAATCGGCTTTTGACAATATGGCTTTGTCTGCCAGAGCATACGACAGGATTTTAAAGGTTGCTCGCACTTGTGCCGATCTTGACGGAGAAGAAATCATTGATTCAGTACATATCATGGAAGCAATTCGTTATCGCTCTCTTGACCGAAAATATTGGAGCGGAGATAAAATATAATTTAAATTAAAAACTCCCGAAACGGATTTGAAACCGTTTCGGGAGTTTTATACTGGTACCATTCAAGGCGTGAAAATAACCCGCGTTTATACCGAGGAAAAATAAAAAGTTTAGCACACTCAAAGTACAGATGAGAATATTATATTGTGTTCACCCAAAAGTACAGGAGAAAAGAAATATACGGACAAATCAAAAAGGATATAGGAGAGACATTGAGAAAATTATTTGAGCAAAAGGACGTGGAGATTATGGAAGCGGAGGCGTGTTTGAATCACATACATATGTTTGGGAGTATTCTGCCGCACATTAGAGTATCACAATTATTAGATATCTCAAGGGGAAAAGGGCGCTAATGATATTTGATAGTCATGCAAATTTGAAAGACAAGTACGGATCAAAGTATTTTTGGTGCAGAGGCTATTACGTAGATACGGTGGGATGAAATAAAAAGGTAATAACAGAGTGCATACGAACCCAACTGGAAGAAGATAACACTTGGCATCAGATTAGTTTCAAGGAGTATACGATCCGTTTACGGATGCCAATAATAAACAAGCAAAAAAGACAGCCGCACGGTGAGCGGCTGTCTGTGAGTGTAATGCGGAGTCAAGCTTCGGGTCCCTTTTAGGGACGAAGCCTGTATTATCCCTTTTAGAAATCTGTGCAAGCCACCGGTTCTACCGATGGTCTTGACTTTATATTATCATCATATTTAAAATCCACAAAAGTAAGTTTAGAATTATTTACATAGTTGCAAATGAATGTAATCAAATAATTACTTTAATTTCTTTTGACAAACCAATGATGTGAAATTTTACTAAAATCTATTTTGCATATTCAACGGCTCGGCTTTCGCGAATTACGTTAACCTTAACCTGTCCGGGATAATCAAGTTCATTTTCGATCTTTTTAACTATATCGCGGGCAGTAATCACCATCTTGTCATCCGAAATAATATCGGGTTTAACCATGATTCGAATTTCACGACCTGCCTGAATAGCATAGGATGATTCAACTCCGTTAAAGGAATTGGCGATTTCCTCAAGCTTTTCAAGACGCTTGATATAACTTTCTATATTTTCTCTGCGAGCACCGGGACGTGCAGCGGAAATTGCGTCGGCAGCCTGTACGATACAGGCGATAACAGTCTTTGCTTCCACATCACCGTGGTGAGCGTGGATCGCGTGGACAACGGCTTCGCTTTCGTGATACTTCTTCGCAGTTTCCATACCAAGCTGGATATGCGAACCTTCCATCTCATGATCAAGAGCCTTTCCGATATCATGAAGAAGTCCTGCACGGCGGGCAAGTACCTCGTCTTCACCGAGTTCAGCAGCCATGAGTCCGGAAAGATAAGCAACTTCAAGGGAATGATTAAGTACATTCTGTCCGTAGCTTGTACGGTATTTAAGTTTTCCGAGAAGTTTAACAAGCTCGGGATTTATGTTATGAATTCCAACCTCGAGAATAGCTCTTTCGCCCTCTTTTTTGATTGTATGTTCAACCTCACGTCGAGCTTTTTCAACCATATCCTCAATGCGAGCAGGATGGATTCGTCCGTCGGCAATGAGCTTTTCAAGAGTAAGTCTTGCAATTTCACGACGAACCGGTTCGAAGCATGAAAGAGTGATTGCTTCGGGAGTATCGTCAATAATAAGGTCAACACCCGTTGCAATTTCAATAGCACGGATATTGCGTCCTTCACGGCCTATAATACGGCCTTTCATATCGTCATTAGGCAGCGGAACAACCGAAACAGTAGCTTCGGAAGAATGATCTGCCGCACATCGTTGAATACACTGGGAAAGAATATGTCTTGCTTTGTCGTCAGCTTCGTCTTTAAGCTTTTGTTCATAATCACGGATACGAACGGCCTTTTCATGGTCGAGCTCACCATCAAGATTCTGAAGCAGGTAATCCTTTGCCTGCTCAGAGGTTAATCCGGAAATGCGTTCAAGCATTTCAAATTGTCGTTTTTTGAGTTCTTCGGCTTCCGAAAGTCTTTCTTCGATTTCTTTGGAACGTTTTTGCAAAGCCTCTTCTTTTTTTTCAATGTGATCGGTCTTTTTATCAAGGGATTCTTCTTTTTGCTGGAGACGACGCTCCTGTCTTTGGATTTCGCTGCGGCGTTCACGGTTCTCTTTTTCAGCTTCAGTTCTCAGCCGGTGGATTTCATCCTTTGCCTCAAGTATAGTCTCTTTCTTTTTTGCTTCGGCTGTTTTAAGAGCATCATTAAGTATTCGCTTCGATTCTTCTTCTGCGGAACCCAAAATGCCTTCGGCCTTTTTTTTGCGGTGTGATATTCCGGCAAAAAAACAAATTATGCCGAGAATTACTCCACCTGCAACAAAACCGATAATGAGTGCAGTAATGTAGTTCATACGGGTATTATACCTCCTATATATTAACCGCAATTTTCAGGCAAAATAGGTTCACGAAGTTATTGTGCCGTTAAACGGGCTTGCGGTCTTAACCCGGCTCATTCTGTTATAATAATAAATTCGGCAATTTAACTAAGACACTAATAACCGACATTACTACAACATTAAATATATAATAATACTATTTAACCTGTATGTCAAGTGAAAATCAGTATATCTGCACTATAAGGCACCTAAAAACCATTCAAAATTTTGGCATTTTATCAAATTGTTAAAGTTGATTTTTGCTTTATAAGCAAAAACAGAGGGTAAATTTCGATGCAAAATCATCGAATCACCCTCTGTTTACAGATCTATTCTTTCTTATTTGAGGCCGTTTTCGTAAGACTGAATCATTTTCTTAACCATCTGGCCGCCGATAGAACCGGCCTGCTTAGAGGTAAGGTCTCCGTTGTAGCCCTGTTTGAGGTTTACGCCAACTTCGTTAGCAGACTCCATCTTGAAGCGGTTAAGAGCTTCACGAGCTTCGGGAACAAGTGTTTTGTTACTTGCCATCTTCTTGACACTCCTTTTGCTTTATTTGCGTTTGCAAAAGTATTGTATGCTTATATTCGAAATATATTTGTGAAAAATATTTCCTAATAATCAAATTTTTTCATCACTTGATTTTTGATTTTAAAAATGATAGAATTTTTAAAATAGCAGTACAAACAACTGCATGTGAAATAGTTTAATTTATAACTGAGATAATAGTCGGTGATAAAATTGAAATGGGAAAAATTTAATATTGATGATTTTACCGACGATGATCTTTATTTATGGTTATCATACATGTCATTAGAACGGCAAAACAAAATAAACAGGTTGTGTTTTTATGATGACAGAAAAAGATCTGTTGCAGGAGAAATGCTGGCAAGAAAGCTTTTGTCAGAATATTCGGGAACAGTGCCTAAAGACATTGTTATTTTAACCGATAAGAAGGGAAAACCGTATTCGCAAAATGTAAATCTAAATTTCAGCATAAGTCACAGCGATAAATATGTTGCTTGTGCTGTAAACAAAACTCAGGTTGGAATCGATATCGAAAAAATACAACCGGATATAAATTTTCAGATCACAAAAAAATTTTGTACTGAAAAAGAAAAAGATTATATTTTCCGGTCGTTTGAAAAAGAGTCTGCTGTAAGGAGATTTTTTGAAGTCTGGACATTCAAAGAGGCATATTTTAAATTTATCGGAACAGGTATTACGAATTTAAAATCAATTGATATTTTTGAACTTGATCTAAATCGCAGTTGTTTTGTTGAGGAAGGATATATGTTTACTATTATTTACTAATAATTTCATTTTCAAAAATTTTTTATAATTTTTGAAAGTACGATTCAGTTTATATGATCATTAAACCTTTAAAAATAATAATTTGATTATAATTTAAAGCTTGGGTCACATTTTTTAAATATCTTTTAATTTCATAAAAAATTTAAACTATATAATAACCCCCGATGTGTTTTGGCACATCGGGGGTGTTTTTATCCGAATAGTTTTTATCTTTCGGATTTATTATTCAGCATTTGGATCCGGAACATTTACATAATAGTAAACTTCCTGTCCGCCGTCGTAAGTGATTATAAAGCTGTACCAGCCCGGAGTTGTGAGTGCGATCTCTTTTCCGTCGCTGTCTCCTTTAACAAGAATATATCCGGTCTTTGTGTTTATGGAAGCATATTTCTTTCCAACACTTGCAAAGTTTGCCCAGCCAAGATATGAGTTCCTTGATTCTCCTGTGTAGCTGTATACCATCTTCTCAATAGCTTTTGCACTGTCTTTTGATACTGTTACTATTCCGGTTGTTTCATCAAAGGTTACAAATGGTGCTCCTTCCGGAGGTATGATGAGTTCTTCTTTAACCTCTGTCGCATATCTGTATACTGTTCCGTCATCCAATGTGATGATTACGAAATACCAGCCGTATTTGGTTGCTGTTACAACTCGGTCGTTACAGCCTTCCATTGACCAACGATATCCGCCCTTGCTGTTTACATCCGCATAGCTCTTACCCATTGCTACAAATGCTGACCATGTGGTGTAAGTATAGGCACTGTCTCCGGTATATGCATATACAACCTTTGTAATTTCAGTTTCGTTATTTTTAAACTTTATGTTCGGTCCCTGTACGTATACGGTTGGTTTTTCAAGTCTTGTGATTTCAATAAAGTTATACTGGTTTACACCGTCGACCGTAATAATTACGCAGTACCAGCCGATTGTATCAAGCTCAAATGGATTGTAATCAATATTCTTCGTGAAATATTTATATCCCGAAGCTCCGTTTTCTGCGGTATATTTTTTACCTGCGTTTACAAACTTGGCCCATGTGTCTATATTAAGTTTGGTTGTTCCTATGTATGCATAAAGAACCTTAGAAACGTTGCTTCCGTTGGTGGTCACCAATGCAGAACGGGTTTCAGCATTGAAATTAAGCTCTGGAACCTTCGGATTCTTGAGATCTTCGATAGCTTTCTCGGCAGCTGTGAGAACATCGAGTTTCTCTACAAGAGCCTTCTGAGCGTCTGTAAGAGCTTCGTATGCAGCACGGGCTGCGACTACATCAGCTTCTTTGTCGAGAGTGATCTCGCCGAGTGCAGCGATCTGATCGTCTACTGCTTTGGCGGCTTCTGCATTTGCTGCGGCTATGGCTGCTTCTTCTTTGAGTTCGGCAATTTTTGTTTCAGCAGCTTCAAGTAGATCGAGATTTTCTACGAGAGACTTCTGAGCATCGGTAAGAGCAGCGTATGCAGTACGGGCGGCAGCTACGTCGGATTCTTTATCAAGGGTGATTTCGCCGAGAGATGCGATCTTATCATCCACTGATTTAGCTGCATCTAAATCATTAACTTTATATGACTTCCAGATACCTTTAATTACTATGCTGGTTGATCCGGGAGCACCGACAATTGCAAGTCCGGTGACTGCGGTAGGATCAAATGATGCCCCTGCACTATTCCAGTCAATGGTGAAGGTGTTCATCTTTGCATCTACTGCATCGTCAGGAACAAATCTAACACCATATGTGGTCCAAGCTTCATCATTAAGGCTTATTCTGTCATCGCATCCACCGTTTGGAAGAGCTCCGGTATAAGAAGTGAGTGCAAATCCATACTCTGTGCTTTCATTTATTCTTGCGAAAAGTTCAGCAGGAGTATTCTCTCCATCACCGTCATTATAAGAACCGGTAAGATCAATTTTGATTTTTTCTGCTCCGGCAACGCTTATAGGATTGTCGAGAGTGAGGCAATGGCTTACTTCATACCACATCCAAACGTGTCCTTCAAAATTGCCGGTTCCTCCGGTCTTAGCATACCAGCTCCATCTTCCGATGTCTGTTCCGTCTTCAATGAGGAAGTCTTTATATTGAACGGGATCAATAGGACGAATGGGGTTAATGGGACTTTTAGTTCCTGCTATTGCCCAAACATCATCATAACCAATAATGCCGGCTGCTTTTCCTGTGAATACTATGTAATTTACATTAGCAATATCAAATCCATTAGTTGCGGTAGCGGGATCAAGCTCAAGTTCGATCTGATTCCATCCTACACTGAGCTCTGCTGCTGCCAAAGAAGCGGCAGAAACAGACATTGAAGCTCCGCTGTTATTAAACAGTTGGAAATTTCCTGCCTGAATAACATCAGTGTTAGCACTTGTATAAACCTGCATTTTGATCTTTTCAATTCCGGTAAAGTCAGTCGAACCAAGATCATATCTCAGTTTTGCAGTGCCTGTACCAACCTGAACCATGTAACCCGATCCTTCGGGCGGAGCAACATTCCAGCAGCCCGCCTGTATACCGGCATCTGTTTCCGGAAGCTGTGAAAATCCATTGACCGACTCACAATTTGTTATAAGAAAATCTTCTGCTGACGGAGTGGGGTCAATAATTGTTCCGTTTGAACTGATTTTAACAGTTGAGTCTTTTTTGGTAATGTTCGGGATTTTTACGGCCGAATCATCAGAGGCAATAACTTTGTCCAAAGTAATTTTAGTAACCGTGTTGCTTGCCAGGCCCTCTTTTACCTTAAAGTTAAGAGTTATTGTTAAAGAGTCTGCGTCAACTCCGTTTGAGCTGATAAATGCAAACTCAGCTTTTCCTGCACCAAGCCTAGTTATATCGGTATTGAAGTAGGATGTTACATCCTTATTTATTTGCATGAAATCTTCAACAGGTTCAAGAACTTGCTCATCATAGCTTATTGAAGACTGAAATGCAGCTATATTTGTGTAATCTTCTCCAAGAGATATATTAACAGGAACTGAAATAGTATCTCCTGAATTACATTCAATATCTCCGAGAGAAACACTAATGCTGTCATCTTTGACTTCCTGCGAAATTACAGCAACTATATTATCAAACCACTGATAATGCGTTCCGCTGTAGTCGGTCATTCCATAGAAATAGACGCTGTTTACTTTGGTTATATCAAACTCAGAACCGGCAGTTGACCAGTCGATATCAGCGGTCATAGTCGTCCATTCGTTTGCGGTGATAGTTCGACGAATCTGACTTTCATTTAATTTGACAGCATAAGTGCTGTTTATAGGGTCCACAAGCTCATGAAATTGATTATCAGAGGCACTTGTAAGAATAACCCCAACATCTTTTGGAGTGGTAAGTGCATCATTTTCACCGGCACGGAAGCTCCATTTAAGAGATGTGATTCCGGTAAGATCTATACCCTCTTCTATGTAATAGCCACAGGCAAAGCCACCGGATTGATAGATGTTAACGCTGGATTTCCCTTCAGAGTATATATTGGTATCAAGGATAGCATCCGGATCTCCCGGATAAAGATACCAATTGTCGGTAGATTCACAATCTGTAATCAGAATTTCGCTTGTTATTGTTTTAGCAGAAGCAACAACTGCACAAAGCGAGAAAACCATTGCAACTGTGAGAAACACTGCTAGCAATCGTTTCATTTTATTTTACCTCCTTCAATTAATGACATAATAGCACTTCATAAAGTATACCATAGTTAACCACAAATTTCAATAGTTTTGTAACATTTGTTTAAATTGATATTTCATGTTTTTTGATTTTAAGGTAATAAATGTTTTTTTATAATTTGAAATAGCAAAGATCTGTTTTACCAATATGTTTATCTGGTATTACCTTTGTTGACTAAACATATGATCATATTGTCAATTTAAAGGCAACTTTAAAATTCAACAGGGAAAACATTCCAGACACAGTATATTATGATTACACAGTTTGTATAATTCGTAACATGCTGAGTAATTTTAAGAGAATTATTTTCCTGTTTTATTTGAAAATAAATAC
>CABUCT010000018.1 GCA_902490145.1 uncultured Oscillospiraceae bacterium | reverse complement strand
CCAGCCTGCAATAGAATCGCAGCTTGTAAAATGAAGCTCGCCGTTCTCTTCGTAAGGGCCTACCGGAGTGACGTTTACCTTGCTGATAAGGCAGAACCAGTCAACGATCATCTGCGAGTAATTTCCCCTAAGATCTGCTTCGGACAGCCATGCCACACCATTTGGGGTCCCTCGGCTAGAGGATGGAGCAGAATCAAGTACCAAAAATGTGTTATCGCTTGAATCGTATGCTGCAAGACAGATAAAGTGTCCTGCTACGTGTGCAACCGAAACTCCGCCGCCTGCCAAATGGTTTTTAAGGGTCTGGGATCCTGCATTTCCCCATATAGACCCTTCGTCAACCTTAAATCCGTATTCAGCACCGAATGCAGTTTCAAGATAAGGATAAAGCTCGAGTCGGTATGTTCCATCATCACCGCTTCCCGGATTGAATGCACCGCGGTTATGTGCCCACGTTGCCAGATCGTCGATAAATCCTCCGACGTCATTAAGCCCGCAGAGATAGTTGATAGCATTGGTGGTCGAGAGGATTCCGCATCCGGTGTCCCCGATGTTTCCTCCGCCATATACCCAGCCTCTCCAACGGCTGTCATACTGACTGTATGCAACTATGTCAGCATTTGCCTCAACAGCACACAGCGGAATAAATGACAACATTAATGAGATTGCCACAAAAAATACGCTGAAGTTTCTGAAAAAGGCTTTTGGGTTGATAGCTCTTTTGCTTTTTACATTACTTTCCATAAAAACATCCTTTCTAAATAGTCTTTACCATTTATTTGCTTTTTACACTAATTTTCATAAAACCTCCTTTCTAAACACTTTTTGCCATTTAATTGTAATTAATTGTCAAGAAGATGTCAATGCATGTTTCCTACAAATAATTTCCATATATTTTGTGCATATCCCATATTAAATTTAAAATAAATACATTAAAAATATGCAAATAATACGTTATGTGTGAATTTAAGGCTCCTTTGTTTTCAAAATAATTTTTAAAAAGAGTTTTGAATTTTGTTGATTGCTGATGTAAAACATCAGAACCACAGATCTTGAGCAAGAATTTTAAGACCGATAATAATAAGCATTATGCCTCCCGCAATCTGAGATTTATGACCCATAGCAGAACCGATAATTTTACCAAGCTTCCCGCCTGCAACGGCCAGTATAAACGCAGTCACTCCGATTATTCCGGAAGCGAGCCAAACATTTGATCCGTCAAGTGAGAATACTACACCTGTCGCCAAAGCGTCGATACTTGTGACTAATGACTGTATCAAAAGTGTTGAGATTGCAAGGGTTTGAGCGGATGTTTTGATCGTTTTTTGATCTTTATCTGTATTTTCGCCGGAAGAATCAAAAATCATTTTCCCTCCGATGAAGGCTAAAAGTCCAAAAGCCAGCCAATGGTCTATTGAAGCTATTTTTTCACTGAAAATTGATCCAAGAAAATAGCCGGTAACCGGCATTATAAACTGGAATCCCCCAAAAAACACTCCCATTTTTATTCCGTGAATAAATTTGTAATCAGAAGTTACCATGCCGGTAGTGACCGAAACGGCAAATGCATCCATTGCAAGGGCAAGTGCTATTCCGAATATTTCAGCAATTCCCATATTATTCTCCTCTGTAAAAATCTTTGAAAATGCATTGACATAGAAAAAAGAATGAGATAAAATACATATCGTATTTTATTATGTAGGTATTTATATTATGAGTTTTTTAAAAAAACCGCAAAAGAGCATATCAAAATTGCTCGAAGCAAAGGGAATAGACACCGAAAGCATTGTGGGATTTGCCGATGCTGACATGAACAACGACTGTGAGTTTCAGGAATTTTGGATTTTCTTTTCAAAAGAAAATTTTTATGTCGCAAAGCTTCCGAAATTCACAGGAATAAAAACATTCTCGGGATATCCTCATAAAGAGGATAAACTGCCTCCAAAAGCAGAAGAAATAGATATTTTAAAATATAAAGTATCTGAAATTTCGGAAATAGCAATAACCGAACTTGTAACGGGCGTTGCCTTTTCGATAAGAATCGAAGGAGAACTTTCACGGATCTGCATCTTTTCAAGCGGAAAATCTGCGGGTGCGAGAAAGCTTTTTGAGCTTTTTGAAATAGTAAAAAAAAGAGAAGAAATTCCCGAACGAATTTACAAAATTGATGAAAGACCGGAATTTTGCGACAAATGCGGAACTCCTTATATTAATCGGGAACGCCGTATCTGCCCAAAATGTATGGACACAAGAAGCCTGTTTATGCGAACACTTTCGTATTTCAAGCCATATACGTTTCGGATAATTGTGCTCATGTTCACATTTGTCATAATTTCGCTTATCAACGCAGTGCTTCCATATCTTTCAGGGGCCGTGTATTTCGACGAAGTTCTTGCAAAAAAATCTGATTTTTCAGGACTGTGGAGCTTTGCAAATAATGATTTTTTGAAGCTTCTTTGCCTTGTGATCGGCACGTTCCTTTTGCTTCGTACGGTAAATTTTATTATTACGGTTGTGCAGAATTTAATAGTGGCAAAAATTGTGCCGCGTGTTGTTTGCAAAATCAAGGAAGATGTATTTACCTCGCTTAAGGGGTTGTCGCTTAAATTTTTCACCGACCGTTCCACCGGTTCGCTTATGACGCGTGTTATGAGCGATGCAAACGAGGTTACGGGATTTTTCTTTGATGGGCTTCCTGCTGTTTTCGGCAATGTGGCAACCCTTGTTATGATAACTGTTGTTATGCTTATACTAAACTGGCAGATGGCAGTTATGACCATTGTCCTTATGCCGCTGCTTGGATTTGTAAGTGTAAAACTTCATCCCCGTCTTTGGCATTTTTACGGGAAACGTCACCGTGCGGCAAGAGGAATAAACTCGGTTTTGAATGACAGCCTTACCGGAGTACGGGTCATCAAAGCATTCGGTCAAGAGGAAAGTGCAGTAGCAAACTTTGAAAAAAACAATTCGTTTGTGGGCAAGACCGAGGTCGATATTGTAAAATATGAAAACCGATATCATGCCATTTATTCTGCTGTGCAGAGCATTATGCAGATTTGTGTGTGGTCGATTGGTGCTTATCTGATCTTAAGCCACACTAACACAAAAATGTCTTACGGGTTGCTTGCAACATTTATTACTTATGTAAGCCAGCTTGCCGGCCCGCTTGATTTTATGTCCAGCGTTTTCAGAATGATTGCATCTTCAATGAATGCCGCACAGCGTATTTTTGAAATTGTAGATGCACGTCCCGATGTGGTCGAATCTGCAAATCCTCAAAAGCCCGAAAAGCTTCGCGGTGAAATTGAGCTTCGGGATGTGACCTTTTCATATCAAAAAGGCCACCCTGTGCTTAATAATATTTCTTTCAAAATAAACGAAGGGGAAATGCTTGGCATTGTCGGGCGGTCGGGCGTTGGAAAGTCCACCCTTGTAAGTCTTATATCGCGGCTTTATGATCCCGACAGCGGAGAGATCCTTATTGACGGCATAAATCTTAAAGATCTTGCATTTGAAAGTTTAAGAGGCAATGTCGCTATGGTTTCGCAGGAAAGCTATATTTTTATGGGTACGGTTGCCGAAAACATCGCTTATGCAAAACCGGACGCTACTTATGATGAGATCATCTCGGCGGCAGCAGCGGCAAGTGCTCACGAATTTATATGTAAAATGCCCGACGGGTATGATACCGTTATAGGTTCGGGCGGCAGACAGCTTTCGGGTGGAGAAAGACAGCGTTTGTCGGTTGCCCGGGCGATACTTGCAAATCCTAAAATATTGATTCTCGACGAAGCAACCGCTTCGGTAGACACCGCAACAGAAAGAAAGATTCAAACAGCTTTGGATAAACTTGTTGAAGGAAGAACGACCATATCCATTGCCCACCGCCTTTCCACTCTTAACAATGCAGATAAGCTGATCGTTTTGGATGAAGGACGTGCGGTCGAACAGGGAACTCATGAAGAGCTTATGCAAAACCGGGGCGTTTACTATAAACTTGTTCAGCTTCAAAGCAAAGCTTTGTCGCTCAAATCCGGTGCTGAATAAAAATTGACAGATGCGAAAAAGCCGAAGCCTTAAAACCCAGAAGACACTCCGAAGAAATTTGACAGGGCTTTGAAAAAATTAAGATAGAACTGCACAATAAACCAAATTTGTGATGAAACGCAGAAAAATCCGGATCAAAAGCGGTCTGAGACTTTTTAAAACGTTCATTATACTTTTACTTTTCGGCCTATCGAAAGGACAGATAAAACATGTTTGAAAATCCACAAATAACTTCTGTTTCCGGCAAAAATGACGGAGAGGAAGTTATCAAAAATCAAGAATTGCTGACAGAAGAAATGTTAGAACTCCGCTTTATAACAAAAGACAATGCCGAATTTAAAAGAACTGGCGGCGGGTTTGTATCTTTAAAATTTGATGGCGAATATTATGAACGGATCGCGGTTCACCGTGCATTCCCGTTTACCGACCCCGAAAGTTATATTTCGGTTCGCGAACCAAACGGAAAGTCCCGTGAAATAGGCATGATAAAAAAGCTTTCCGACCTCGATGAGGATCAGCAAAGAATGGTACGTGAGCAGATCGAGCTTCGTTATTTTACCCCGGTTATTAAAAAAATCCGAGAGGTTAAAGAGGAATACGGATATTCTTACTGGGATGTGGAAACCGATAGAGGCGGTTGCCGATTTACCGCTGATAACAACGGAGTTATCAAGCTTTCACAAACCCGCCTGATTATATCGGATGTTGACGGCAACCGATTTGAGCTGCCGGATGTAAGCGTTCTTTCTGCAAAAGAGCTGCGAATGATTGACCTTTATATTTAAGAGGATTTTATATGCGTTTAAAATTTAAATCCACTCCGTCGGTTGAATATGCACTTAACAGCGTAAACGCCGAATCTCCCGAATATCTCGTTCCTTTTGATATTGATTTTGACGGAAATTTTTGTTCCGACGGATTTGTGGCGATAACAAAAGAAAGCCTTTATATAATAAAGGGTAAAAAGATAATAAAAAGTTTTTTGCTTTGTGAAATTGATGATATTCGGTGCGAGAGCATGGTAAACTGTGGCATACTTATCTTGACTGTAAACGGTGAGGACACAGCGGTTGTTAAGTTTTCTATGCATCACGTGGCAAGATATGCTTATGTGGCAAGAGGAGCCCGACTTTTTAAAAATAACGATTTCCACATTGTTAACAGCCTTGAACCTGAAATGATATGCGAAAAATGCGGACGCATTATGCCCGGAACGGGAACATGCCCGAAATGCGAGGGAAAAAAGCAAAGCATGAAGAGGATTCTACGGCTTTGCAAACCGTATGCACCAAGCTTCGCGGTTATATGGGTCATCATGCTTATTTCTTCGGGACTTTCTTTGTTCCAGCAGCATTGGCAAAGACTTTTTATTGATAATGTTCTTGTTCCTGAAAGCGGCACAACAGGTCAGATTGCAAGCTTTTTTATTGTCCTTTTTGTGATAATAGCCGCTTCTCTGGGAATAAACATTTTGAAAAAATATTTAGGTGTTTTGCTTGGTGCAAAAATGAGCATGGATCTTCGTTCTTCGCTTTTCGCTAAAATTGAAGAACTCTCCTTGTCTTATCAGGATTCACGAAAACCCGGCGACCTTATGAACAGGGTAACTAACGACACCGCTCAAATCAGAGCATTTATGGAAAATACATTTACCGGTATGTTTACTTATATCGTAACATTTATTGGGGCTCTTGTGATTATGATGATCATGAGTTGGAAGCTGACGCTTTTATCTTTGGTGTTTGTTCCTTCAATATGGATCCTCACAAGGCTTTTTCGAAAAAAGATCCATCGCATTTTTCACAGCCAACGTCGAAGAGAAGATAAGCTTAACAGTCGCTTGCAGGATGTTATTCAGGGAATTAAAGTAGTTAAATGTTTCGGTAAAGAAAAAGATGAAGCTGATGGATTTTCAAAAACAGCCAAGGAAAATGCCGAGATACAGGAACGAAATGAGGTCTTTTGGGCAAAGTTCCAGCCGCTTCTTACATATTTCCTTAGTTTCGGAACGCTCAGTATTTTGTTCTTTGGCGGTATAAGCTCGATAAACGGGACAGGATTTACGGTTGGACAAATGGTTCAGTTTGTGGGATATGCAAATATGCTGTTCGGCCCGCTTGGGTGGTTTACAATGCTTCCTCGTATGATCATGAATATGCAGGTTTCGCTCAGCCGTATTGACGATGTAATGGGACAGATGCCGGAAATCACAGAATCCGTAACCCCTGTGGACAAAGAAATCAAAGGGGAAATAGAATTTAAAAATGTTATATTCGGCTATCGCAACTATGAACCGGTTCTTAATGATATTTCTTTTAAAGTGAAAAAAGGTGAAATGATCGGACTTGTGGGCGAATCAGGTGCCGGAAAATCGACCATCATAAACTTAATTATGCGGCTTTATGATGTGGATGAGGGTAATATACTGATCGACGGAACCGATATCCGCGATTTCTCCAAAAAGTCGCTTCATTCTCAAATCGGAGTTGTTCTTCAGGAAAACTTCCTGTTCTCGGGAACGATTTACGACAATATACGATTTTCCCGTCCTGACGCATCTCCCGAAGAAGTTATTAATGCAGCAAAAACTGCGGGAGCACATGATTTTATCTGCAAATTTACCGATGGATATAACACCTATGTTGGTGAAAAAGGTCAACGCCTTTCGGGCGGAGAACGCCAAAGGATTGCGATTGCCCGTGCAGTTCTGGGAAATCCTAAGCTCCTTATTCTTGACGAGGCCACGTCGAGCCTTGATACAGAAAGTGAATTTATGATTCAGCGAGCTTTTGATCGGCTTTGTAAGGATCGCACGACCTTTGCCATTGCTCATCGCCTTTCTACTTTGAGAAATGCTGATCGTATTATGGTTGTTGACGATCATAAAATTGCCGAAATGGGTACTCACAGGGAGCTTATTGAAAACGGCTCGCTTTATAAAGGACTTGTAGATGCACAGCTTCAAATGCACTCAATGAGAGAATAACGCACAAAAGAATTTTTGGCATCAATGAGAATTATCAGGTTATTTTGAACCGTTCAACAGGATGATATGAAGAAGCTTAAGCAAAACCGACAGATCCACACCCGCCTAAAACGGCTTAATTTCGGCTTGTCATCACCCGCAGGCGTTAGCCTTGCGGCTTTCTCTGCACGCAAAATTGCTCAAAATTCCTCTCGTTTTAAGTCGAAGAATTTTAAAGAGGCGGATTTTTGGCTGTGTGCAGCAGTCGGGCTACCGCCCGGCAACGGTCAAAACTTTAAGCGGCACAAAACGCAGTTGATTCTTTCGGATTCTCGAGTATTTTAACAAAGCAAAGGCGGAGATCCATCCTTTAAAATCGGGTTTGGATTAGTCGGCTTTGCTTAAGTTGACGAGAGTCTAACACAATGTGTCGGAACTTTAAACTGCGGTGGATTTTCACGCTTTCACCGTTGTCGGGCGGGCTGCCCGACTGCCGTTTCAAACGCAAAAATCTATCCACACCTGCTGCTTTTTCGATGCATAGCAGTTTAAAATGAGCATATTTTTCCCCGACAAGGAATGAAATCGTGGCTGCCATAGACAGAGATTTGAAGCGTCGGTTATGGTCAAGCAACAAAGAGTAAAATCAATCGAGTTTTTGCTTCTTGACCATAACGTACACATACCAATCCGATTTGAGCGGCATAATTTGAATTATGTTTGCATTAAAACACTCATTAATTCATTAAATAGGTTAGGATTAACTGCGTTTTTGTCTTTACTGCAAGCAAATTGTTTGTAGATAAAATCCTATAACCTAAACTGAACTATCAACGCTTTCATCTTGGCTTTTGTCGTTGCCCACAAAGAGTTAAATCTTGCGGACGTCTTTTGTTTTAAGAGCATACTGAAAAGCAAATCTTTTCCTGTTTTAAGAGTGACGATAAAAAATATTTATTACTTTATCGCCTGTTCAAAGCTTTGATTGATGTGAGACTCAGTTTTTGGGATGCCGCGAAAAACGTGGACAGATTTTAAGCGGCAGGTTTATATTTATATTGTATCAGAGGCGATCCGGGTGTTTTTAAAAAATACACTTGAAGTATTAAATCAGGTAATAGTCCTGTTCATATTGATGGGAGCCGGCTTTGCAGCGGGGAAATTTCGTTGGATAGACAGCAGCGGAGCAAAACAATTGTCCACGCTTCTTTTTAAAGTGGTTACTTCCTGCGTTATTATAAATGCATTTCTTCGTGTGGAATTTTCTGTGTCAAAACTAAGTCAAATGGGAATTGCGTTTGCCTGCTGTATTGTGTCATCAGCAGTGGGAGCAATTATTTCGCGTTTGGTTTTCCGCAGAAAAAATGATCCTAACATATCAATTTTGCGTTTCGGAACCACCTTTTCAAACTGCGGATTTATGTCACTGCCTCTTGCGGATATGATTCTTGGAAGTGAAGGAGTGTTTGTGGTATCGGTTTTCGTGGCAGCATTCCATATGCTTATCTGGACATACGGAGTCTCGCTGTTCGGCGGAAAAAACATGGACTTAAAAAAGGTTTTTCTGAATCCGGGAACTATCGGTGTACTTATCGGACTGCCTCTGTTTTTGCTTAAAATAAAGCTTCCATCGGTTATTTCTATGCCGCTCTCATCTCTGGCGGCACTCAATACTCCTGTGGCGATGATAATAATAGGATTTTATTTATCAAATATTAAGCTTAAAAGGAACGACGACGAAGGCTCAATTTTGCTTTCGTCGGCAATACGGCTGATTATTTGCCCGATTTTTATGTTCGGTCTTTTATATACAGTCGGAATAAGGGGTCAGCTGCTCACGGCTTGTATGATACCTGTTTGTGCTCCGTGTGCGGGAAATACTTCTATCATGGCGGTGGTATTTGAAAAAGACGGAGTTTTTGCATCCAGGCTTGTCGGAATATGCACTCTTTTTTCAATAATAACGATGCCGCTTTTGCTGGCTTTTTCAATGGCAGTTTAGAGGATTGGCATAGAATCGGGCCGCATAAAAATAAATTTACAATTGAGACGTATGATGTTGTTCAATAACGCATAGTGCAGCTTTCAGACAAAAATACCGTTATTGAAAAAACAGGTTTATAAAGGGTGCGGTGATTCATAATTGATATCCCTCGACATATACATCCGGTGAAAATGCTTCTCATTAAAAATTTAACAAATAAAGTTTTTGGGCAGTTACCTATTGCGGGTAACTGCCTATTTAGATATTTTAACAAAAACTTTTGAAATTCCATGTTGAGCGGCATTAAAGGTAAAAGGGATTTTATTTCCGGGGCATTGATTTGGTGGAATATATGTGATAAAATTATATAAATTTATAAAGATCTCGATTGGGTGATTTTGATTGTATAACCTTACGGATATTAACACGGTGAAAACCCTGCTTGCAAAGAACAATATAATGCTTACCAAAGCAAGAGGGCAAAATTTTATAATAAATCCTTCGATTTGTCCGCGTATGGCCGAACTTTGCGGTGCGGGACCTGATGACGGAATACTTGAGATCGGCCCCGGAATAGGTGTTTTAACCGCCGAACTTGCAAAAATCGCCGAAAAAGTCGTGTCGATAGAGGTCGACAGCGGACTTTTGCCCGTACTTGCGGACACGCTTTCGGATTTTGACAATGTGGAAATCGTTCATGCAGATGCAATGAAGTTGGATCTCAAAAGTCTTATAAAAGAAAAGTTCAAAAACCGAAAAGTGTATGTTTGTGCGAATCTTCCCTATTATATTTCCACTCCGCTTATCATGATGTTTTTAGAAAATGATTTGCCCATAAGCGGAATGACCGTAATGGTTCAAAAGGAGTTTGCCGGGCGAATAACCGCACCTGTGGGAAGTCGTCAAAGCGGTGCGGTAACGGTGGCGGCGGCATATTATGCAAAGGCGGAAAAGCTTTTCGAAGTTTCTTCCGGTTCTTTTTTCCCTGCTCCTAAAGTGGACAGCATTGTGATGAAGCTCACTCCTCACGAAAATCCACCCGTTGTTTTAAGAAACAAAAAATTCTTCTTCAGGCTTGTAAATGCCGGATTTTGCCAAAGGAGAAAAACACTTCAAAATTCACTTTGTTCGGGGCTTGGCGTGTCTAAGGAAGCTGTGTCAAATGCACTTGTTTCCATGGACAAGTCACCCAGTGCGAGGGTGGAAGAACTGAATCTGCAAGAACTTGCAAGGCTTTCGGATGTGTTGATCAATGAATAATTCAACCATGGAGCTAAACAAAAAAATGGATCGTTACCCTTTGCTTGACGAGATAAGAGGATTTGCCGTTTTGTGCATGATATTTTATCATGCGTTTTATCTTTTCAGCGATGTATTTTCCTCTCAGATTTCAAACAAACTGGTCAATTTTTTTATGCCGGCTGAGCCGTTTTTTGCAGCGGCGTTTGTGTTTATTTCCGGAATCTGCACACGTTTTTCTCATCGGCCGATAAAAAGAGGGATAATGCTTTGTTTTGTGGCGGGAGTTATCTCGCTGGTCACATTCTTTCTTGACAAATTTGCTTTTGATTGTTTGATCGTATTTGGAATAATCCATCTTTTGGCGTTGTCATGGTTGCTTTTTGCTTTATTTAAACGGCTTATTGAAAAGCAAAATCCAAAGGTGTTTTTTATTATTTTTTTTGTACTTTTTCTTATATTTTATAACACCGAAAACGGATATCTCGGCTTTTCATCATTTGCTTATTATTTACCGAAGAACTTTTATTCTCATAATTATTTCAGCATCTTTGGATTTGTTAACAGCAAGTTTTTCTCGGCTGATTATTTCCCGATACTCCCATGGAGTTTTATATTTTTCAGCGGAGTCTTCTTCGGTCGATGTTTTAAGACTGCCCCGAAACTGATCAAAAAAAGCATGTTTTCTCCGCTTGGATTTATGGGCAGGAACGCCATTTGGTTTTATTTGCTTCACCAGCCTTTGCTTTTTGTTTTGGGAGAAATTATTTTTTGAAAATTGTATTGCATTTAAGTGAAAAATATTTTAGAATAAAATAAAAGATAAGCGGGGGAATGAAAATGCAGCGGACAGACAAGCAAAACTATTATTTGGATATCGCCGAGACGGTTCTTGAAAGAGGCACCTGCCTTAGGAGAAATTTCGGTGCAATAATCGTAAATAACGATCAAATTATCTCAACCGGATACACGGGTGCTCCAAGAGGCCGTAAAAACTGTATTGATTTGGGATTTTGCTTCCGCGAAAGTCTTAATATCCCCAGGGGCGAAAGATATGAGCTTTGTCGCTCAGTTCATGCCGAGACCAACGCCATAATCAACGCCCGACGTTCCGATATGATCGGATCAACACTTTATCTTGTCGGAAAAGATGCACGTACAGGAGAGCTTGTGGAAAGTGCTAATTCCTGTGCAATGTGCAAACGCCACATAATAAATTCGGGAATCGACCGTGTGGTTATTCGCAGAACTAAGACCGAATACGAAACCGTTATTGTTCGCGACTGGGTATTCAATGATGATTCGTTGGTGAACAAATTCGGTTATTAATAATAAAAATACCATCCAACAGCTAACCATAACATAAATAACCCCCAATGCATTTTTTAATGCGTTGGGGGTATTTATATGCCGGGAATCTTGATTCAGGCATATAAAAGGCTTCAGCTTCAAAGGAAAGATTCGACCATCTTCAAAAGCCTTGATAATACCACAGTATTATCAAGGCTTTTTTATAGCTCGAATAAATCTTCCTGTCAAAATTGTTTCATATCTGACAACACATGATTTTCGGTTAATACGACATTTGAATTATCCGCCCGATATTAAAATTCAGAATTAATTTGTTACTGTTTAAAATAAAAGCTTTTGTTCTGTCTAATAAATGTATAACTTGGAATTTTATATCACTTTGGTAAATTCCGTGATTTTTCCCACTGAAAACTGAAGAATCATTAAAGCATCTATGGCTGTTACAAATCCGTCGCCGTCCACATCACAAGCTTTAGCAATATCTGAGGGCAAATTTATCTTAAATACCGCTTGCTGCAAGGTCATAAGAGCATCAAGCGACGATATTACTCCGTTGTTATCTGCGTCTCCCTCTTTAATTTCCGGAGTTTCCGCAATCAATGTAAATGTATCAGATGCAATAACCTCATATCCGCGGTCAGTATCGTTGTAGAACATTACTACCCTGTAAGTATTTCCATTTGTAAAAGTTCCGTTATTTCCGTATTGTTCAGAGAGTATGTTATCGGTTGAAACGTTTATCACGCCGGACGTTGGAATTCCGTTACTGCTTGAAACGCTCGACTGATACCCTCCGTTAGCAAAAAATCCCCATACACCAAATGTGCTTTCTGCGTTAAACGAAGTCTGGCTTTCGGGATAAATTCCAAACCATGTGTCAAAGGATCTGCATCCGCTGTATGACATGTCAAAGGAAAAACTACCGTCATTTTTCATTGTTACGGTATCCGGAACGTCAATAGCTGAAGTTTCTTTAAGTGCAGAATTATATGCCTTCACAGTATCAATGGCAAACGTTACGTTTTCACCGTGAGACATATTAAACCAAGTAAAACGAATTCCTGCGATAGAACTCCAGTCTGCACTGGGAACAGCCGCTGCAATAGCTGATTTTTTGATTGCATATGAGTGCCAATCAGAAGCAATTTGACTTGCTGGGATAGTAAGGTTGTATCCGTCCTCACCGCTTGTAAAAAAGTTTATCTGAAAATAGTCGCTGTCACGTCCGGCATTACGATAATCAACACTTGAATACAAATCAAAATAAATAGTATCGTAACCCGTAAGATCAGCTTCATACCCGTCTGTATATTCATAAAATGCCATCGCTCCGATACAGGGGTCGTTGTTTGCCTGCCAGTCATTAGCATTCATTACCATATAGTATCCGGGAGGATACGTTGATTCGCCGAGTGCAAGTCCGGTATTATAGGCAGTTCGCCAGCCTTTCTGGGAATCACAGTCATTAAGATAATATTCGCCTTCGATTATATAAGGTTTCACCGGAACGACATTGGCCGCACTGATAAGACAGAACCAGTCAACGATCATTTGAGAATAATTTCCGGTAAGATCGGCTTCGGACAGCCAAGCCACACCGTATGGTGTTCCTCTGTTATAAGACGGAGCTGAATCGAGCACCAAAAATGTGTTTTCGTTTGAATTGTATCCTGCAAGACAAATAAAGTGGCCTGCTACGTGTGCAACCGAAACCCCTCCGTTTGCCAAATGATTTTTAAGGGTTTCGGATCTTGCATTTCCCCATATCGAACCTTCGTCAACCTTGAAGCCGTACTTAGCACCAAATGCATCCTCAAGATAAGGATAAAGATCCAGTCGGTATGTTCCGTCATCACTGCTTCCGGGATTAAATGCACCGCGATTATGTGCCCAGGTTGCCAGCTCATCAATAAATCCTCCGACATCATTAAGCCCGCAGAGATAGTTGATGGCGTTGGTGGTAGAAAGAATTCCGCATCCGGTATCCCCGATGTTTCCGCCGCCGTATACCCAGCCTCTCCAGCGGTTGTCGTACTGACTGTATGCAACTACGTCAGCATTTGCCTTAACGGCACAAACAGATATCATTGAAATAAGCAGTGAAATTATCAAAAACAGAATTGCTATGGGTTTTAATACCCGTTTGCAATCATTTAATGATTTACAGTCGGTACAATAATTCCTCATATTTATATTATCCTCCATATATTTCTAAGATGATTTTAAAATAAACATCTTATACCGTCAAGATAAAAAAATGCACAATCTTCAAACCTTTGTTTTGGATACTTTGTCCCGTTAATTCTGTTATCACATTTTTTAATAATTTTAAAGATATAATTCTTGAATTATTGCCGCTTAAGCTAAGAAAAGACTACCTCGATATGGTTTAAAATGCCCTATTTTTTGCTGAAACCGACGCTTCAAATCTCTGTCTACGGCAAGTATGCCATCGATTTTATGCCTTGTCGGGGCAAAAATATGTTCATTTTAAACTG
>CABUCT010000017.1 GCA_902490145.1 uncultured Oscillospiraceae bacterium | reverse complement strand
ATATGATCAAGTCATCGTCAGACCATAGATAAAATTCCAAAATCATATATTAAAAGACGTCAATCATCAGGAATAAGAATTGCTTTACGAATTATGATAATAGTTTTGGGATGCGTCTTATTGATTGCAGCAGGATTTGTGGCTGCTGCCGTTGCAATGGGACTGATATAAAAAATGGGTGACCCGGAGTTTTTAACTCAAAGTCACCCATTTTATATTTTATTTTCCAACACAGAAATTATGGAATACTCCGTTGGCAACACTGTCTGTAACCTTTTCTCCGGTAAGCTCCATAATTGCCGAAAGGCAATCCTCAAGACAAACCGACACGGCATCAAGTGTTATTCCCGACTCGATCGCCTGTATACATTCATTTAAACTGCTTAAAGTCCTTTGGGCACATTCCAGCTGTCGTTCATTTGAAAGCATCCCGGTCGAAGGGTCGAAATTTGCCACATCAAAAAGATCGCTTACAGCTTTTGTAAGCTTTGAAAGACTATTTCGGTCAATTGCCGAAATTGACACTGTTTTATTTATTTGTGATTTGATTCTTTCTTTATCTATCTTTTGCGGCAAATCATTTTTATTGATAACTGCAATTACATTGTGATTTTTGCATAAACAAATCAGCTTTTCGTCTTCATCCGAAAGTTCTTTTGATCCGTCAAAAACCGCTAAAATGAGTTCAGCATTTTGGACTCGATTTTGAGCTCTTTCAATACCGAACTTTTCAACAGGGTCATCGGTTTCACGAATTCCCGCTGTGTCGGAAATTTTGAGTCTCAAATCTCCAAGGCACACATCTTCGGTTACAACATCCCTTGTTGTACCCTCTATTTCGGTGACAATAGAGCTTTCATGTCCGCTGAGCAAATTCATGAGTGTAGACTTTCCCGCATTTGTACGGCCTGCTATAACAGTATCTATTCCGTTGCGAATAATCCTTCCGCTGTCAAAGCCTTTTATAAGCTTTTTAATACGTTCTCTTGATTTTTTCACACGAATAAGAAGCTTGTCATTCTCGACCTCCGGAATATCCTCTTCAGGGAAATCTGCCCAAGCACCAAGCCATGCTGCACAATTAAGTATATCGTCTTTTATTTCATTAAGCTCTTTTGAAAGAGCCCCATCATGAGCAGACGCAGCGGCACGGGCAGCTTGAATGCTTTTGGCACTGATAATATCCATAACCGCTTCGGCTTTTGTTAAATCAATCTTTCCGTTCAGAAAAGCCCTTTTTGTGAACTCTCCCGCTTCAGCAAGCCTTGCTCCCGCTGAAATGGCAAGTCTCAGCACCGAACGTGTAACCACTGTTCCGCCGTGACAAGATATTTCAACCACATCTTCACCCGTATAGCTTTTGGGAGCTGCAAATACAAGAGCAATAGCTTCATCCACAATATCTTTATCGTCATAAACATGTCCGTAAAGTGCAGTATATCCTTCCGCATCTTTTACAAGCTTTTTTGACTTTGATTTGAAGATACTGTCGGCAACAATCCTTGCATTATCCCCCGAAATACGCACAATGCCTATTCCGCCCGGGGCAGCCGCAGTCGAAACAGCCGCAATAGTCTGACTCAATTTTTTCGTTCCTTATCTTTTTATCTTTGACTTATATATATTTATAGCTCCTGCTACGGGGGGAGTAACAATCGTACATGCCAATATCTCAGCCAATCCGTTTATTCCCGCCATAGCAATGAACAAAGTAATAATATTATAGCTTCCGTATGCACTTATAAATTGCGAATTTCTTCCAAACAGGAAATATAGCCCGCTCATAAACAGCACGGTATTTAAAGCTGCACCGCAAAAGCCTGTCACTATGAGTGATAACCACTTGGTTTTGTCGATTTTCGACAGCCCCTTGTATATAATTCCCGTGAGCCATCCGTCTAACATTCTCGGCACAAGGCAAATAAACACAGTGTATACTTTGTTTATGCCCATAAGCGTAGTCCCGAACGCATTCATACCAAAGCACTGCACAAGACTTGTTATGCCGAAAATTGTGCCCATTATAAGTCCGGTTGTCGGACCGAGGGTGATAGCCGCTATTGACACAATGATTGGGATCATTGTGATGCTCAAAACACCGACATTAAGATATCCAAGCGGTGTCAGCGACATGACGACGATAATTGCCGCAAAAAGAGCGGTCAATATCATGTTTGTGAGTTTTTGTTTTTCCATAATATATACCTCCTGCTGTTGTTCCCGAAGGATACAACGCAAATATAGACTTATGAAGTAAAAAATTATTCAATTGTTATTTTACCGACACTTATTTGCAGGATTTTAAGTGCGTCTGATGCAGAAATTGAATTATTCCCGTCCATATCAGAAACGGCTTTTTCCAAAACGCCCATTTTGTATTTTCCTACGGACGCCTGCAAAGCTCTTAAAGCATCGGCAGATGTCACTTTTTCATCAAAATCATTATCGCCGAATACAGGCAAAAAGTCAAGCACAAAATATTTTTCCTGTGTACAAAAGCCCGAACAATCAAAAGCTTCGACCAAAAGAATATCCCCGTTTAAAAAATTATTGATATTAACTTTGATATCATAAAAATCCGTCCCGTCAGAAATTAAATATACTACTGAATTCACACACAAATACATATAGTAAAAAGAATTATCCGAAGCCTTAACATTAAATCCGTTTTTCAAATCATTTCGAAAGATTATACCTTTATAGTCATTTAATCTTTCACAAAGCCATGACGGAATTTCAGAATACTTAATATCGGTTTTAAGCAACGGCACTTCATCATCATAACCTATGAAATACTCTTTGTCAATTACTCTCTCACTGTTTTTTTCCGCTACAACATTATAGGCTTTTAGACTATCGGTGAGCAAAAAGCTCGCCTCAAAATAATATCGGCCATCCTTTTCGGTAAAATCGGTTATTTCCTTACCTTCAACCGTAAGCTTATCAGGCAAAAACGAAAGACTTCCGATATCAGTAAATACTCCGGTTTCCTTATCAAATCCTTCATAATAATCCGAAATATATGTAACATTTTGCAGATTTACAAATTGTATATCCGAATTATCTGAATCTATATCATATTCTTCCTCACCAATCTTCGCGTCGGTTGAATCAACAAAAAATTTAAGAAATTGTCTTTCAGAAGATGCATTTTCAAAATCCAACTGTGCTTCAATCACAAGGTAGTATTCGCCTGACGGCAAAGGCTCGATATCCCCTGTTTTAGCATTATAATAATATCCGTTGCACGCAAGACTAGACGTTCTCGTCGCATCATATTTGTCGGTAAGTTCCGGGCAACCTTCATACGCGTAATCATAGTATTTATCTTTTGGACTGTATCCAAGATATCCGCAATCGCATATAAATTCCACATCTTTCGAATAAATTGATGATTTAATATATTTTGCATCTCGGTACTGAAAGAACACCGGATAGATAAAATCATCAATTCCGTCCGCATTCGGAGTTATTTTATTATTTTCATACCAAACATCATCTCTACGTGTATAAAGACATAGGTCACCGTATTCATCACCACCGGTTATAACCGGTTGGCTCGTCCATTTACCGTTAAATCCAAGGAATGGAATTGTTACATAAAATCCATCCGATCTTGAAAGTTTGATAAAACCGTAAATATAGCTATCATTATACATCCTGGACGGCAAGGTAAAATTAATAGAAATAGATTCAGTAGCTTTGGGCAAAAGTTCTATCATAGATTTATTAAAATTAACAGTTGCATAATCTATCTTGCCTGAAGCTGTTTTGGTTTCTGCAAACAGCGAAACATCATCAACACTGTAATCCAAATACCTTTCGGTAAGATTTTTAAGCTCAATTGAAAATGTTTTCATCGAATCCATTTCTCCGAGCACCACATTGTTCTTTTTTCCGTTTCCCATAAGACAAACATCGGTCTTAAGGGCCTTTTTAAGATTTAATATACCGCTCCCCTGGGCTCTTACGGTTTCGTCTGTAGGCGTGGCAGTGCTTTTAATTACCGATGCTGTAGTCTCACACAATTCCTTTCCCGAAAAGCCTTGTGCTTCAAGTTTGGCTCTCACGAGAACTGCTGCTGCTGCAACAGTGGGAGATGCGAAGGATGTCCCAGAAGCTATTGAATATCCTGAGTTCGAAGCAGAAAACGTGTCAACCCCTTTCGCCGTGATATCTACACCAAATGACAAATCGCTCAGCGGTCCGTATCCTGAAAAATATGCAATTTCTTTTTTAAGATCGCATGCTGCCACCGAAATGACACCATCCTGTGATGCGGGATAACTCACCGTTCCGTTGTCATAAAGCCGTGAATCCGGATTTCCAAGATCCGAAGTTCCCGAATTCCCCGCGGCAGATACTATAACAACTCCCATTTCCTGTGCCTTTTTGATCGCTGTAGAATAAAAATTGTTAAAATTCGAAAATCCGCCATCTCCTCCGAGGCTCAAATTAATCACATCCGCCCCCAGAAACAGTGCGTCTTCCATGGCGGTAACGACATCATAATCCGATGCATATTCATCGTTGTCAGAGAACACCCGCATTGCAAGTATTTGGGCATTTGCCGCTGCAGATCTCATTTTTTCACTGTTTCCCGCAGCAAGAGACGCAACCATCATGCCGTGAGACTTGTTATCTTTATCGGTAATATTATAATCACGGTCGTGATAATTAAAATAAAATGGAATCTTTTCGCTAAAATACCGACCATATCCAAGCTGTTCTATTTTTTCCTTTGCCTCGGTTTCGGAAATAGCAGTTTCTGTCCCCTCATCAAGGCTCATCGTTTCATGATATGGATTTATACCAGTATCAATTATGGCCACAACCTGCCCGCCGCCGCTTTGCTTGTTAATAAGATAATCTATGTCATCTCCTGCGGCCTGCTTATCCGCAAAATGCCTTTCGAAACCCCCGCTTACGGCAGGTTCAATATCCCCCACCGCACGCGGACGGTTAATTTTTGAGGATTCATAAACCCCTGATATTCCGTTTAGTCTTGATATCTTATTTATATTTTCTTTGGTTGTACAAACCGTTATTGACCGTGTAAGCAAAGAATTCTCAGACAAAATGTTCACGCCGTCTGTTTGTTCTATAAGCTTTACAGTGTTTTCAAATGAAGCATTAGGATCAACGGTCATATTAACTGTCATGATTTCCTGATCCTGAACGCAACTATATTCTTCAGAAGAGGCCGATACGGATAATGGGCTTAATATAAGGGTTATGCAAATGGTTAACAACGTCAATCTTTTAAACATAAACAACCTCCAAGTCAATCAAAATTCCCCTGACATGCGGGAATAATGATAAAGATATTGCTGAGCTATACCCGCTATAGGCAAAAATTCTTCCGGAAGACCATCGGGAAACAAAATTCCCATAACACGCTTTATCCACACATCAGATGGAAAAGCATCCATTCTTTTAAGGGAAAAAAGCAGTGCACAATCAGCCACCTTGGCACCTACGCCTTTAATTTTGCACAGTTCATCCCTTGCCTGTTCAAGAGGAATATCGGGTTGAATTTCCAAATTTACTTCTCCGCTTGAAATCTTTTTTGCAGCATCCATTATGTATTTCACTCTGAATCCCGCCCTCAGCACAGACAAATCCTCAGCCGAAAGCTCTGCAACCCGTTCAGCTGACGGGAATGTATAATTTCCGTCAGGAAGCCTTTCACCGAAATTTTCGCAGAGTCGTTTTATTATGCCTTTTATTCTTGGAATATTATTATTTTGGGAAATGATAAATGAGCAAAGAGTTTCCCAGGGTTCCTGATTCATAATATGTATTCCTGCCGCATATTCAGATGCCACTTTAAAACGTTCATCCCGGCAAAGAATCTCATCGATTTCCTCATAATCCCTTCCCAAATCAAAATAATCAAAAAACAGATCATCAAAATCTTCTTGAGTAATATTGTAAAAAACAAGATTTTGTCCGTCCTCTTTTATCTTAACGGACTTTCCGAATGCAACACCGTTCCATGTTCCGTCATCGTCCTTTTCAAAACGGAAGCATTGACCACAGTCGAGAGTCCTGTCAAGAGAAAAGAAATTCGGTGTTTTTACAACCACGGTGTTTTTTTCTGCAAGCAATGTCATTTTTCATACCGTCCTTTTTAATATTTGTAAATCAAGCTGTAATAAATATTCGGAAAATCTATTTTTGAAAATCCCGCCGAAGCGTACAATGGCACGGCAGAATTATTATCTGTCAATAAATATAAGGGTTTAGATGAAATATTCTTATATTCTTCCGCCACAAAACTTAACATCTTTGAAGCAAATGAACATCCTCTGAACCCCATTCCCGTCATTACTGACGATAGGCAGGAAACATTTTTTCCTTCTGTTATCATGCACATTGAAACAGGCTCTCCAAAAAGACTTGCCACAAAAAAATTACAGTTCTTATTTAAGATACTCTTTTGCAGTACTCGAGGCATATACGCATCATACCCCGGTCCGATGATATTTTCGGTCAAGCGGTCATCCCAAATTTCCTGACGTGATATTTCAATTGGGCGAAGCAAGAGCTTTTTGGCAGGTCTGTCTTTTACCATGCAAATTATATTTTCTCTTTTTTCCCTATGTAAAAATCCATATTTTTTAAAGATTTCAAAAAGCTCTTGATCGTAATTTTCGGAAAAAACCAAATCTATTCTAGGTTTTAAATTCTTTGATAAATAAAAATCTCTCACCTTCGCTGCAAAATACGGAACATCGCCTTTTTCACCAAAAAACACTCCGTGATTTGAAGAAAAAGACAAGGGATTTTTCTCGTCATAAAATAAAACTCCCCTGTCAATCTTTTCAACATGCGAAAAAAACGACGGAGAGTTTATTTCATTTTCAATTATATATTCCGCCAATTTTTTCATTCAGTTTTTAACCCCGTGATGCACGGCAGGAGTGTTTTCGGTTATATTAGAAAATGTATATCCATTTGAAGCATAAAACTCAATAATCTGCGGAAGTGCCTCAACAGTAGTAGTCTTAACATCAGCATCATGCATAAGCACCACAATGTTTTCTTTTTGTGTGGGACCATTTTTTATGTTTGAAATAATCTTATCGGCGGGGACTCTGTTGCCGTCAGCATCTCCGGAATCAACATTCCAGTCAAAATAATAATATCCTTTTTCGATTACATCTTTAGAAAGAAAAGACATTATCCCTTCACAGTATTTCTTGCTGGCGGTATTACTTGATCCACCGGGGAAACGGATTATATTTGATTTTATTCCGATTATTCCTGCAACCGAATCCCTTATAGTATTAAGATCATCATAATAAGAATCTGATGAGGAGTATATAGACCACTTGTGGGTTGCAGTGTGAAGTCCAACGGTGTGTCCTGCATCATTTATATTTTTCACATAAGAGAGCTTGGAATTGTTGGTCACAAAAAATGTTGCTTTAATATTATACTTGGCAAGCACATCCAAGATTTTAAGAGTATTATCGGACGGACCGTCGTCAAAAGTAAGATAGCATGTTTTGCTGCTTTGTCCGTTACTGTTTTCGAGTGCGGTTTTTGCAGCAAGCTGAACCTCAAGCGAAGAAATTTTAGCTTCATACTCACTAATCTGGCTATCCTTTTTCCGTATCTCTTCATTAAGACTGTTTATCGCTTGGTCTTTCGGATCAGTCAGTGCAACAGAATTATCCTGTTTATCTTCGCTGCTTTCCGGATCAGCTGATATTACAGAAGAAATTTCAGATTTACTGTTTTCATGGTTTTCTTCATCATTTGTACGAGACGCTGATATTCCAATAATACTGCCGACAAGAGCAATAACTATTAAAATTGCAATTATTATTACCGGTTTTATATGGCGACGAAGGAATCTTATTATTCTGGATTTTTTATCTGGGGACTTTTTAGGTTTTTCCTGCATGAAGTCCGGTATCAAATCATCTTTTTTGTTAAACATATAAATCCCTCCCTCTGATTATATTTTCACGAATTTTATTATAGACTTTAATTTTGATTTGTAAATAGCATTTTTCGACTATTTTTAATATTTAATCATAGAACACATGTCCGAGTTCTACTAAAAATGACATATTATCAAGTTCTTTAAAGAAGAACGGGTAGAAATTCGATCGTCAAACTCAATTCATATTTGTGTCTCAGACACTCAACACTATTATTTTTTGCCGGTAGATCCAAATCCGCCTTTCCCTCTTGATGTATCCGAAAGCTCGTCACATTCTTCAAACACCGGAGGTACAAAAGGCATTATAACAATCTGAGCTATACGCTGGCCGGGTTCAATTGTTTTTTCATCATTTGAATGGTTGTGAAGGGCAACTTTTATTTCTCCCCGATAATCGCTGTCAATAACTCCCACCTTGTTTGCAGGGGCAATTCCCTCTTTACAGGCAAGTCCGCTTCTGGCAAACACAAAACCTGCATAGCCTTCAGGAATTTCCATAGCGATTCCCGTTCCTATCATAACGGTCTGGTTAGGCATTACAGTGATGCTTTTATCAAGCAAAGCATAAAGGTCGGCTCCAGCCGCAAATTCACTTCCCCTTGTTGGCATAATTGTATTTTTATCTAATTTTTTAATTTTAATCTTATCAATCATCTTTTTTCTCCAATCAGGCTGGCATATTTATTATATCTTTTTTTATAATTGTAACACATAATTCATCATTTTTCTACACATAAAAAATTAAAAATAGGGGTGTTATTTTCGGTCGTTTTGTGTTAATATAAGAAAGATTATAAAAGTTTATATTTTTGAGGGTGAAAAAATGTTGCGTGAACAGCTTATTTCCGAAATAAAAAATTTAAAAGAAAAAACAGGTGCAGCGATACTTGCTCATACATATCAGGCACCGGATATAATAGATCTTGCCGACATAACCGGAGATTCTTTCAAACTATCTGAATGTGCGGCAGAACTTAATGCCAAAACAGTTATCATGTGCGGAGTTCGATTCATGGCCGAAACCGTTAAAATTCTTTCTCCGGACAAAAAGGTCATTCTTGCAGCTCCGGAAGCTACTTGCCCAATGGCTGAACAAATTTCTCCTGAAAGAGTTGCAAAGTTCAAAATGGAAAATCCGGAAGTTGCGGTTTGTGCTTATATAAATACAACTGCCGCACTTAAGGCAGAGTGTGATTTCTGCGTCACATCTTCGAGTGCTGTTAAAATCGTTAAAAAAATCCAAAACAAAGATATTCTGTTTATCCCCGACAAAAATCTGGGTGCTTTTGTGGCTAAAAGCGTTCCTGAAAAAAACATCATTCTCTGGGATGGGTATTGTCCGGTTCACAATGCAATAACCGCAGAAGATATTGAAAATGTCAAAAAACTTCATCCAAACGCCCCGGTTGCCATTCATCCCGAATGTCCCGCCGAAGCATTGGAAAAATCCGACTTTGTTGGATCCACCGCTGATATTATAAAGTTTGCAAAGGAACACAGCGGAGATGTAATTATTGCCACAGAAGCTCGTGTCTCCGAATATCTGTCTCTTAAAAATAAAGATAAAAACTTTTTCCAGCCGTGTCCCGAAAAATTCTCTTGCAGGGATATGCAAATGACAGGTCTTGAAGAGCTTTATAATGCACTCAACGGCAGCGGCGGTGCAGAAATAAATCTTGATCCTGAAACGATGAAAAAAGCCAAGGTTTGCATTGATCGTATGCTTGAATACGGCAATATGTAATTTTGTATATTCTTAAACTTTAGAAGGTAATAATCGTGGATAAAAAATATGATGTTATAATTGCCGGCTGCGGAGTCGGAGGATTATATTGTGCACTCAACATCCCATCAGATAAAAAAGTCTTAATTTTGTGCAAAGATGAGATGCTTCTTTCAAATACTGCATTGGCACAGGGAGGAGTCGCAGCCGTTTTGGACACTGACAACGACTCTTATGACCTGCATTTCAATGACACACTCATTGCAGGTCGCCAGGAAAACAATCACGATTCGGTTCGTGTACTCGTGACCGAGGGTCCAAAAGACGTTAAACGTATTTTTGAAGAATATAACGTTGATTTTGATAAAAATGAGGACGGAACACTGACTTCAACTCTTGAAGGTGGACACTCCCGTCACAGGATAGTTCATCACAAAGATTCAACAGGTTACGAAATTGCTTACCGACTTTGCGAGGCGGTAAAAAAACGTTCAAACATTGAAATTTCCGATTTTTCGGTACTGTTCAATTTGGAACGCTTTGACGGCGGATTCTTTGCATATATTTTAAAAGACGGAAAAGCCAATGTGGTTGCAACTCCTTATGTTGTGCTTGCAACCGGTGGAATCGGACAGGTTTACCGTTATACCACAAACTCTGCTATTGCCACAGGTGACGGAATTCGTTTGGCATACGATTTGGGATGTAAAATCGCTCACCTTGACTACGTTCAGTTTCATCCCACTTCATTCGCTGCTGAAAAACAGGGACGCCAAAAATTCTTAATCAGTGAAGCTGTGCGCGGCGAAGGTGCTTATCTCCTGAACTGCAAAAAAGAACGTTTTATGCATCTGTATGATAATCGTTTGGAGCTTGCTCCACGCGATGTCGTGGCAAAATCCATAATTCTCGAAAGTCGACGTTTGGCTGATGAGCATTTTTATCTCGATATTGCTTATAAGGGAGAAGAATTCCTTAAAAAGCGTTTCCCGATGATTTATGAAAAATGCCTTGAAAAGGGTGTTGACATCACCAAAGAACCCATTCCGATTTTTCCCTGTCAGCATTATCTTATGGGCGGAATTGACGTTAATCTCAATTCTAAAACCGCTATTGACCGCCTTTACGCCGTCGGGGAATGTTCACACACAGGTGTTCACGGTGCAAATCGTTTGGCTTCAAATTCTTTGCTCGAAGCATTGGTATTCGGACGTCGTTCAGCAGAAGATATTACAAAAAAGAGTTTAGGCGAAGAATTTAATCCTCCCGCATTTCCTGAAATTCCCGATATCTCGGGAGCTCCAGTTCCCAAAGGAATTGACACTGCAATTAACGATATTATGCAGCGTTCCACATTTGTACTCCCCGATCTCGGAGCCTGCCAGGACGGTCTTAAACAGGTCGACAGATATCTTACAAGGCTTAAAAGCGGGCATTTTGCCGTTACACGTGAATACTGTGAAGCCGTTTCTCTGGCTACTGTTGCCCATATTATTCTCAAGGAGATGTTAAGTAAATGATATTACCTGAATTTTATATTGATAATATAATCAAAAATGCTCTCAGTGAGGACATAAACTATATAGATGTTGCGACCGATTATACTCTAAGCGAAGATAGCATTCAAAAAGGAGTTATGCTGGCTAAAGCCGACGGCACAGTCTGCGGAATAGATGCAGCACTTCGTGTTTTCAAGCTTCTTTCGGATAAATTTGAATTTACTGTATATAAAAAGGATGGAGATTTAATTGAAAAAGGCGATATTATCGCCGAAATCAGGGGGCCTGTCACGTTTTTGTTAAAAGGTGAACGAACCGCTCTTAACCTCATTCAGCATATGTCGGGTATTGCCACAGCAACCGCAAAGTGCGTAAAGCTTGTTGAAGGTACAAAAGCATCTATTGCCGATACAAGAAAAACATTGCCTTCTCTTCGTGCTTTACAGAAATATGCTGTTACATGCGGCGGCGGAAAAAATCATCGATTCAATCTTTCAGACTGTGCAATGCTCAAAGATAACCACATTGACGCTTGCGGAGGAATTACTGCCGCTGTTTCAAAGCTTCGTGAAAAAATCGGACACACCGTAAAAATTGAGGTTGAAACCAGAAATCTTGACGAAGTCAGAGAAGCAGCTCGTGCTAATGTAGACATTATTATGCTGGATAACATGGACAACGAAACCATGTCAGAAGCTGTAAAAATAATTAACGGAAAAGCCCTTACAGAGGCTTCCGGCGGTATTACTTCGGATAATATTGCCGAAGTTGCAAAAACCGGAGTGGATATTATCTCAATAGGAGCAATTACTCATTCGGTGAAAGCATTTGACATTTCTATGAAAATTAAAAAGATATGATTATTTTAAGCATTGATTACGGAGACGCACGCACAGGTATTGCAATATGCGATAAAGACGAGATACTTGCAAGCCCTGTATGCACTGTTTTTGAAAAAGATAAGTCTCGGCTTATTGAAAAAATTGCCCAAATTGCAAAAGAAAGAAAAGCCGAATTTTTGGTAGTTGGCGAACCGCTTAATATGGACGGAAGCCGTGGATGGAGATCACAGGAATGCAGAGAATTTGCAAAAGAGCTTTCCGAATATGTCGGACTTCCCTTTGAACTTTGCGATGAAAGGCTTACTACCGTTCAGGCACATAACGTATTAAATTTTACCGATACAAGGGGGAAAAAACGAAAAAATGCTTTGGATTCCCTTGCGGCGGTGATGATTTTAGAAACCTTTATGTCTAAACAAAAATCGAATAAAAGTGGGAAGTGATTGGCTCTGCGTCGACCTTTATTTGTAGTTGGAATTTCCTTCTTTTCGGCTGCCTGCATTTCCTCTTTCTTGCCGTCAAAGCTTATTCTTCCAATCGGTATCATATTTTTTCTGCTATGCATGCCGATTCTATTGTGGAAAAAATTTAAATATGCGAAGATTTTATCAAGCATTATGTTTTCAGTTTCTATCAGTATCTTTGTTTATATACTGTCCTTGAATATTTATGTGGATCCTCTCAATAAGATCCAAATGGAAAATTATGATATAACCGCCACTGTTTCAGGATTTGTTGAAAGCAGAGAAGAATATGATTTGGTTCCGCTCAAAACCGATTTAAAATGCCCGGATGGAAAAACCCGCTCGATAAACTTTGATATTAAAACATGTTTAAAAATTCCGTTGGAACCTTTGGATATCGTTAAATGTAAAGTCTCATTTACTCCTCTAAGTGATGATGAAAAAAATTATAAATACTCTGATCACATATTTGTAAATGGTATTTTAAACAGTGACATTTCTGTGGTTGGCAAAGCTAAAAAGAATTTTTCTTATTATTCTGAAGTTTGCCGTCACAAAATGATCAGCGTACTTAATGAAAAACTTAATAAAAAAATTTCTTCCGTGCTTTCAGGCATATGTTTTGGAGAAACCTCATGCATTCCCCGCGAAATCAAAAACAATTTTAGAATCTGTTCTCTAAGCCATCTTACCTCTGTATCGGGACTGCACACCTCTCTTATAGGTGTTTTTATAATGTATCTTTTGTCTGTTTCCAAAAGAGGACCGAAACTTAAAGCAATTCTTGCGACTATATTTGTTTGGGGATTTGTGTTTATTGTCGGTATGAGGCTATCGGCCACTCGTTCTGCAATTATGTTTTCGATCTTCTCCTTGTCAACAGTTCTTTACACAAAGTCCGATTCTCTGAATTCTTTGGGAATAGCTGCACTTCTGATTTCGGTCATATATCCTTTTTCGGCAATGGACATTGGATTTATTTGTTCGGTATTTTCGACTTTGGGTATTATATTATTTTTCCCTTCTCTGAAAAACCTTTTACTTTGCATACTAAATAAATTTCCAATCTTAAAATTCACAAAACCGTTTTTGCTCACAGGATGTGTTTCTATATCCGCCACTATTTCAGTTTTACCCGTTACAGTTTGGATTTTCGGCACATATTCTTTCGTGGGTCTTATTGCAAACATACTGCTTGTTCCTTTTGCATCAACAGTGTTGATTTGCGGTATAATAGGAGGAGTTTTCTTTTTATCTCCTATACTTAAAATCTTTTCATATCCTATTTTATTCTTGGCCGGAATTATTGTAAAAATATTTATAAAGTTGACCGATCGACTTGCAAAAATCCCTTATGCTTCGGTATATTCAAAATATACCTTAATTTTATTTTGGGTGTTTTTATTTTATACTTCTCTTATATTTGCTAAACTTTATATATCAAAATTAAAGCTGCCTCCCGCATTTTTCAAAACGATCATTTCAATTTTTTGTATTATAACTCTTATACTCAGCAGCGTAACAGCTGTCATGTTAAACAAAAACACATTTGAAGTAATATCTTTTTATTCGGATAATGGCCTTAC
>CABUCT010000016.1 GCA_902490145.1 uncultured Oscillospiraceae bacterium | reverse complement strand
ATCTTCACGGATAAGGTCCTACATATGATTGATTTCAATTTCCCGATCTTCATGTGAAACTTCGAACTTACATCGAATGACAAACACATGGCGGTGTAGGTTTCTCAGATATTTATATTTTTCCGGTGCATCTTTCCAGTAATGTGAGCCGATGATTTCATTATGTGTGATAATACCGATCATTCGTAAACCACCTCACTGTCCCACCCGTTTTCATTCAGAAGATCAGAAACTTCCTCCGCTTCATCTTTTGAATCTACATGAACAATGACCTTGTAAGTTTTTTCTGGTTCAGGTTCATCCTCTGCCTGATCCTGCACGTCGTCGGCTTCACTTGGCTGTGATGGTTCATCAAAGATGTTTGAAAAATCTTCCCCGTCGCCGGTTTCGTAAAAACCGAAGTCCTGCATTTCAAAGTCCTGTAATTCTTCCAGCTCTAAATTTAATTTCTGAAAATCCCAAGTTGCATATTCGGATACTTTGTTATCCGCAAGACGAAAAGCCTTTACCTGCTCCGGTGTCAGATCGTCGGCAACAATGCAAGGGACTTTTTCAAGCCCTAACTCTTTCGCGGCTAATAATCTTGTATGACCGGCAATAATAATGTTATCCCGGTCAATGATGATCGGAACCTTAAAACCAAACTCTTCAATGCTGGCAGCTACTTTGTCAACCGCCTGTTCATTATTTCGCGGATTATTTTCATACGCTTTTAAATCTTCAATATTGATTTCAACGATATTCATATAGTCACCTGCCTAATACTTGTTCAACCATGTCTGAAATGCTTTCACTGTCGCTGGTCCCATAGTTCCGTCCTGTGAAACTCCAAGGAATTTCTGTAATGCTTTTACTGATCCGAAACCAAAATATCCATCAACACCTGCACCGATTCGTCTCTGAATAGCTTTAATCAGACTAGAGCCGCCTCTATATCCAGAATGTTTGAACTGCCATGTTGATGTACTCGCATTCGGAAGATATTTTTTATTTGTCATAGGCTGATTGGAGATCACACCGTCACAAGCGGTTCCAAACACTTTCTGCGCCTTTCTTGTCGTTGCTGGTCCCCAGCTTCCATCTACGCTTATTTTCACGTTGCCGGTTGAAGCACCTGCTGCGTTGCTGGTGTTTCCACTGGTATTACTCCCGCCCCACGTCTTTCGATATGCTTCGGGTGTACCATATGTAGCTTTCAATTTCTTTGGTGTACTTCCCCAACCTGAGAGCTGGAAATGTGGTTTATCTACGGGACTTGTCCAATCGCCACCCCATTCAAGACCAAGCTGTTTTCCGATTGTTGCGACTTTTTCAAAGAAACCGTCACCGTCAAAATAAGCACCTTTACCATCATTTCTACAAATATCAAAAGCAATGCCCCAGTTGTGCATACTGTTCGGATATGCTGCATTAGTGACTTTATTTCCGGCGGTCGTTCTTCCCTGAGCATATAAAGCATCCTGTTCCGCTTTATTTCTCACACAATCTGTAATTTTAACCGCAAGCCCATGAGCTGCACATTCACTGACTAATTTTAACGCAAGTGCTTTTGCCTGTGGATGTAATTGATTAATGTCTCGTGCCATGTCTATTCTCCTTTCATTTCTTCTTTCATTTCTTCTTTCACATCATCTTTTAATTCGTCGATATTATGCCAGACAGCTTTTAAATCTCTTTCAAGTAATGCGGTTCGTTCCACTACTGAATTATGCTTTTCAACTTTCTTTTCAAGCTGCTCAATACGATATGCGGTCAATTTTGTGCTGGTAATGATTCCGGCAAATGTACCGCATAAAGTACCTACAAGAGACAATATCCCGACGATTATTTCCGGCGAAATCATTCAGATACCTCTGGAATACCCGCAATAGATGTCGCGATTGATAAGATACCTGATAATGCAACGGCACTTGCAACCATTAACCAGTTCACGTCCTGCATGATTGCCGCTGTTCCGATTGACGCAATAAACACCTGTGCCATTGTTTTGACTGCCCGCACTCCGGCAGCTTTGAACCATTTTTTTGTATTCACTGACGTTTTGAAAACGCAATTTTTAAACATGGTCATACCTCCTTTGCTTCGTTCTCGCTTGTTAAACTCATTATATTAGTATAATGTCATTACCTGTATGCACACATGTGTGCATATGTGCGAACGCTGTCAAAACGTCGTGAAATCGGTTTTAAGCGAAAAAAATAGCTTACATGGATATTTCTCCACGTAAGCTATTAAAATCGAAATTTACCCCAAAATTTTAACAATACGCCCTATCGTAGCCTATTAATTTTCATAACATTTATTATATAAGTCCAAAACAAGCCTTTTTTTATTCCTTGTCACGGTTGCCCGATCACATTCCAACGTGACGGCAATTGCTGTGATCGTCATATTATCTCTGTAAAACATCGGTATTGTTTTAAAATAAGGATCATTAATTATGGTCTGCATGGCAGTGTCTATTTTTTCATTGTGGCAGCAGTTAAAATGTTTTTGCAGCCTCAAAGCCATAAACCGGTATGTCAGTTCGCCATTCTGAACGATCTGCTTTTTTTCCAACAGGTCGTCCACTGTGTCAGATACGATTTTTTTGATCTCTTTTTCCGTCATAAAATCCCTCCTTTTTGCGTGTTACACTTTGTTACAGTTCCCAAAATCATCTGTAACACGTCTAAGCCCAGTAAAATCAAGGCTTCCCGGGCATCGTGTTACAGTTGTTACAGTTAAATTCCCTATATTCTTATTATTTATGAAAATACTCAAAAAATTACTGTTAAAAAAATAAAAAGTATTAAGAACACCCATTTTAACTGTAACAACTGTAACATTTTTCACAAACCCAGTAAAATCAAGGCTTCCCAGCGTTACACTTAACCGAAATCAACTGTAACAAACTGTAACAAACTGTAACATTTTAACGAATGTGCGTTACTTTTTACATGCGACCCGCTCCGCTTATCGTTATTTTTTGTCAGCGACTTGCCTAAAACGTGTTACAGTTCCCGTGATAATTTGTGGGAACTGTAACACTTATTCGCCCGGTACAAACACCCGACAGCTCTTATCCTGAACCCTTTTTGTCACTGCTTTGAATCCTAAATACTTGCGGACCTGTTTCGAAAATTCGATATTTGACATCGGCGTGAAACCGTTTGCCGCACAAAATCCACAATACTCTTGAAACACTTTTGACGTTGGTTCGTTTTCGATCTTCGGAGATTCTTTGAAATACAGTAAAACCGGATTGCTGTTTTCTTCGTACTCCTGCAACTTCGCTTTTACTTTTGCGCTTTCCGTGAACTGCTGCTGCTCCAAAACACGCTCAAGCCCTTTGATGCCAAGCTGGATCAGATATTGCATACTCTCAGGCGTGACCAGTTTATATTTGATATACGGGTCGTAATCCGGATCCTCTTTCGTGAACCGTGCGTCAAAAGGAATGATGATTAAGCGGCTCATGATCGCCCCACTGTCACGACCTTTTCCCAGTCGTGGGATATTGTTTGCGGAAAAATAAAACTTTGCATAATTGGCAAAATCAAAAGGCTCCTGCCCTTTGCGCTCCACGTTGACGGGGTTTCCTGATACCAGCTTTTTAAAGATTGCAGGATTGGGAATAAATTCATCCCCGATATCATCCCCGATATTCACCAATTTTCCCGCCAGCTGTGCCGTTTTGAACCGCTCCCCCAACTCCCTCAAATCGAGAGAAACTTCATTACCTTTGAATAATGTTTCCAGCATCGAAAGATACGTTGATTTACCGTTCTGCTTTTCACCCGTCAAAATAAAGCACTTTCTTAATTCGTTACGTCGATAAAATCCATAGCCGATACTTTCTTCAAGTAATTCCCGGATCTGTTTATCATGGCACACCATTTTATCAAGTGTTTTATCACATAATTCATGGTATGCGCCGGGAATGAAATCATAATTGATCTTGTTCGTAATGACGATATCAGGATTAAAAGGCATCATTTTTTTAGTTTCCATGTCATAAATACCGTTCTTAAATGCGATATAGTGAGCGGGCGCAGGTTCGGCTGCATCCTTTACCAGTAATTCGAGATATGCCAAAACTTCCGCACGCTTCGCCCTGTTTAGCCCCGGGATATGCTTTATCATGGCGGCTTCAATTTCTTTTTGCCCGTCCTTGTAAACACCATCTTCATAGATGTACATGGTTCCGTTAATCCGTTTGATATGATAGTTACTTTTTAGGTACGTTGCGAACTTGTCATGTAAAAATGATTTCCCTTTGAAGAAATGCGGCTTTTTAAAAGCATCATCCCGCAAGACCGTTTCCAGTTCATCTTCTTCCAACGGATCCGGCAACACGTATTCGTTCAGTATGCGGATTGCTTCCCTTGCTTCTTCCTTTGAAAAATCATTGCTTTGCAACGTTAAAATATAATTGAAAAGCGTCTGATTTCTTCCGTCGCCCTCTCCCAGTGCTGCAAAATCCTGTTTGGATGGTACGGGCATAAAATACATGGGTGCCAATCCAATCATGGCATCCGGCTCATACCCCCAGATACATTCCCGTTCTTTTCCCGCATACTTTAATATTTCATAACTGTTTGTCGTGCCAACTTTAATATCTGCCACGATACCGCAAGCAAGATTGACTTTCGTGCGGCAGCGGTCAAATTTTCCATTGTTATAAAAAAGAAAATGCATCCCGTGGGTGGTCTGGTAGACCCGACAGTTCAGGTCGTGATCCTCAACGATATCCATCATCGTTTCTGCTTGCTCTTGATTATCAATGTCAATCAGGACCGTATCTTTGGCAAGTATTCCGGCATACTCAGGTAAATTTTTCACCTGTTCATAAGTCAGTAAATCTTCCGGGCGGGCATCTTTGAATTTCATTGTGCATTTTTTATTTTTCGTAGGAACATATCCCCGGAATAATTGTTGCATGTTTCTTCACCTACTCGATATCATTCAATTCCCATTTGTCCGGTCTACCCTCAAGACTGCACCGTACCAGTTCATCTTCATATACAAATGAGCATCCTTCGCATGAATTGCGTCCTTTACAATAGTCTCGAATCATTCTTGCGTGATCTAATATCGATGGTTCTGGTTTTTGTAAATTTATCTTCTTCGCGGCTGTGACAATACCATCAGATACTCCCGCGCTGATTGCCTTTTTCATTTCCATTTGTTCTTTCGTCATATTCTCACTTCCATCTTCTTGGGCACGCCCGACCCACACTATCAAAAGAAACACTATTCAACACACTTTGTTTCTGCTGTTGTTTTTTGCGCTTTTCATTTTCTTTCAAAAATTCCGCATATATTTCACATGTCACATGACAAGTGATTCCCCTTTTCATACAGTCCTTGCAATTATTCACCATATCAAACTACCTCACACCGTATTGTCTTAACCGTTCCACGGTTACATCTATATACCACTGTCTATCCAATTTATCTGGCACTTTTGCGCCTACAATATTATCATTTTCAATAAAGCATCGCTCCGGAGTATTTGCAAACTTCTCCGGGTTTCCGATCGCTTTGACTTTATAGATTGTCCCATCTTTACGGTCACGGCTTGCAAACACACGATAACACTTATATACATGTTTTTGGTTGTTGTGCTGCACATAATTATATTTTCTGGATAATTTAACGACCTTTTGGAACATCATCAGATCATCGCAATTATTTATTGTTTCTTCCGGTGGCGTTCCGTGTATCATATACTCCCGGAGTGCTTTATTGACGATTGGCAGATCGTTATCAATTCTTGAAAGATTCTTGACATATGCACCTTTACACTCGACTTTTCCATCCGGTTCAATCCACAAATAATTGTTGACATCTTTCTGATAGATTTCAGAAATGACATCCAGCCCCAACCTCATACCGGTCCGGCTTTCCCACTCCCAGCAAATATCGTCGATTAATTCAAACGCTTCATCTGTGTCCGGTATCTGAATAATAAGACCGTCCGTATTGGACTGGATCAGTTCACAATGACCCTCTAAATGCTCCAACAAATCCAGCAGCATCAACTGACCATTGACGCACATCAGGTTATTGTTTCGCGGATCATAAAGCGGATTATATTTATCTTTCATTGCGCCGCTCATACTGTTCAGGATTTTCTTATATGGCTCCTGCTCTTTCTTCTTGCCTGCTTTTTTCAGCTCTACACGTGTGTCATATACTTTTTTATACTGTTCCGGGTGCCTTGCTGCCCGGCTTACCAGATTGTAAACGATCAGCATTGAGGGATAATAAGAAGTCACATCGACATGGAGTAGTAAGCCTTTTCTATGCGCTGGTTCTTTTGGTGCCCCGTGAAGACCTCCCCAGCCGAACACATGCGGCACGCCGCACACTTCCACCTCTAACTGATTTTTGATCATTTTCCCGCTTTTGTTCGGGACTTTATACCGCTGGTTTTTCGGGTTCATGAACCAATCTGCCACAAATTGATATTTGTCAAGTTTGATCGTGTCGAAGACAAATAATTTCCATTCTTCATCCTCATCCCAGTCTATTTTCTTTGCATCAAGAATGGTCGCTGTCATTTGTGCATCTGTTTTCCCTAAATAAGAGAGCGGCAGGTCAAACGCCTTAATAATTCCCATCATCGCATGAAATACGTTTATACGTTCCACAAATACTTCAATGGTCTGCTCCACATCGTGCCGACAATATTTGACCGTTTCCGTGATCTCTTCCTGAGTAAGCGGTCGGTCAATATCAAAGGGAACATCTGTTTCTTTGATGTTAGAACCCATGAACCCCTCCATCGTTTTCAAACCGACGGGCGGGTTAGGCATGACATCGAAATTTATTAAGTGTACTTTGTTCAGCAATGACGAAAAAAGATAAGGCTTTTTATCTTCTTTGATAATCCAGTCATTGAGTGCTTTCGGATCAAGATCACACAAAATACATTTTAAAATCCATTGGTCATAGTTGCGGCTATTAAAACCAACCCACACGTCATTCTTATACTGGCGGTATAATTTTTCCAATGCCCTTTTGTTGTCAATAATGACGTACGGTTCCGGTTCACTCGGGTCAATCGCCACAACCAACCAATTTTTATAAAATACCTCAAAATCGTAAAAAATCATGTCAGTCAGCCCATTTCTTAACGCAATCGGTATGAATGAAAATTTCCGTTCCCCGTTTCGTCTTGACATATTCAGAATCAGCTAAATCATGCGGGTAAATGGTTCTATGACATACCGGGCACTCTGGACACTTGTTATAATGTTTTTTTAAGTACCCGTTCAGACATTTACTTTTATTAATCAACTTCCATCCCTCCGATAAAATACCGTGCGGGGTATTATTTTCCCCGCACGAAAAAACCATTAATTAAATACTTCAACGATGGTGACGGAATAAAATGCGTCAGGATCGTAATAAACCAAAATATCAAGTCCGTCAATATCTTCTGCAACGTCCATCAAAGTTTCCGCAAAACTACTGTAATTATGAAAAGTCACATCAAAATCACAACCCAGTTTTGACAGCCATGTGACAACGCCCTGAATTGCTACACCGTCATTCCACGTATCGGTAACTTTGTTTCCATAGATAACCCGGTTCATGAACATGCACGGTTTTTTCTTTGGCTTGTAATTATCCATAAAATCAAGAGCATCGTCGTTGGACTTTCTCACGCTTGCCCCTTTCAAATCTTCGTCAGTGGCAGCATCAACCACTCTGAACTGCCATTTGACCATCGGACGACCGTCTTTTGTTTCTTCAAGCTCTAATTTTTCCATGTTGACAAAATAGTAACCTGCTGGCAGTTCTGGAAACTCACCTGTACCGCCATTTTCCTCTGCTTCTTTAATATTTTTATTCAATCCATCAAAATCCACTTTTGCGTCTAATGCTTTTAAATCAATAGCCATTTATTTTTCCTCCTAGACTCTTCTACGTCTGCGACGTGGTATAGCTGTTTCTTCTGCTGCCTGTTCCGGTTCCTCCGCTGGTTCAGGTTTGTTCATCACTTCTTCATCCCGTTTCTTTCTCGTACGACGTGGGACTTTTTCAAGCTCCGGCGTTTCTACTTCCTCAAACGGAACTTCGTCGGCATCCCCAGCTTCCTCAATACCAGCGTTTGCTACTTTTTCCGCATTTTCTTCGATCACTTGTTCACGGGATTTATTGGAAGCACGTCTTTTGCTCTTTGGTTTTTCTACATCTGTTTCATGAACCTGTCCAGCATCTGATTTCTCACTGGACCCTGTGTCGTTATCCACACTTCTTTCGGTTTCTGACTTTGCAGCTTCTTCTTTCTTTTCTTCCTGAGGTGTGTTCTCAGGCTCTTCTTTTTTCGCACGTTTTCTACCTCTCTTTGGTTTTTCATCAGCAATCGGAATATCATCCTTTTTAGCAGCTTCATCAATTTCTTTCATTTCTTCATCAGTCAGGAAGTCCCCGATTTCATAATAGTTGTGAATCTTTTCATCCACATATTTCAAGTCATTGTCAATGACGATTGCCGGAAACATTCCGATTGGACTTTTTACAGTATCATGACCGCTGTTCTGAGTGATGAATGAATATACTCCGTCTGTCACATTAGTTTTCAAAACGATCGTGAACATTCCCTCAACTGTGATTTTTTCATCCAGCAGCTTTCCAATCGTCTTGATCTTTTCATTACCGTTTGCATCCCGCTCAATATGCGCCAGGAAGTAAACGACCTGATCCGCCGGCAGGTCTTTGACGGTATTGACCAACGTCCAAAAGTTCTGTGCAATTTCTGTAAACTTGTCGAAACCTCTTTCGGTGGCTCTTCTCATAAATTCATTCGCCATGAGATACTGAGCATCGTCAATGACTGCGACTTTCTTTTTATTGAGCTTCAACTCTTTGATGATCGTTCTGTAATCATCGGTTGAAATGCTTTCAAATTTATTTTTGAACGGCAGCGGCTTATTTGCCACGTTGATAACTTTCAGGTCATCAGGTTCAAAATTTCTTAATGATGCACTTTTTCCCGTGCCGGATTCTCCTAAAATTAAAACTGGTATCGCCATTTGTCTTTCCTCCTTAATCAATCATGAATGTACAGTGAATCGGGAACCATTTATCAGCTTCAAATGCCGCCCCGTCTGAAATCGCCTGCACCTGTATTACTCCGTTTGCTCCAACGAGCATCCTCGCATACATCGCACAAGTAGTTGAGCGCATACTTGTATTCTGAACATATGAAACACTATACGTCGGTCGACATCCCTCCGGTAAAGTGGCGAGCGCACCGGGCGCAAGCACGTTTTTGACCGCTCCACGGATAGAAACGACTTTGCCAATTCTTCTATACTGCGGTGCCCCGCCGTACGCCTGTATACCATCTACAAGCGGCAGCGTGATCCATCCTGTATCTGTCAAGTCTGTACCATTTAAAACGCTCTCGACTGCGTTCATCCTTGTTTTTAACGATTCGATATCTTCATAAACGGTTGCCATGATTGTCCCTCCTTTTAATTATTTATGTAATAAATCTGAACGAACCCGCTCAATGCGGTTCTGTCTTTACCTGTGCCAATGCAGATTTTTCCGTCATGTCTCAAATAACATGAAATGTTATTCGCTGCGGTTGGATGTGGATTCGGAAGTGGGATTGAATCTCCACCACCATATACCATGCCACGAATGCTGATTACTTTGATATTCGCTGGAATCAATCCGCTTGCGATCTCTTTCACTGCATCGTTCAGTAAATTACCGGTATTAATGGTCTTGCAATACACAGCTTTCCCGTCAAACGTTTTATTGGTTATTTTTGCGGATCCGGTTACCATTTCATTTCCACCGATCATTACCCATCCGGAAAATACTTCGTTTTCCTGCATTCGTGTCCAAACGCGATTGTTCGTTCTCTCAATCCAATATTGTTTGTTGTAGGCAGCTTGCTGCGTGCAATGTGGGATATTGACAAAATAACCATTGCCCGCTCCTGCCGGTTTATTCGTACAACCGTTGCCATAACCTACATAAATTTCACCGATCCATTCATTCAAATTTTCGTTTGAAAGATCAGTCGTTGCTCTTGCCAGTAAATCATTTGCATCTGGCATTCCATTTGTTAAATTTTCAATATCCTGTTGAACTGTTGCCATTGCCTGCTCTAAAGCATCAACCCTTTCATATACTGTTGGCATAATTTTAATCCTCCTTTACAATAACGCTAATAACATGATCTAAATTGTAAAACCCAACCCATTGTCCATTGTTGATAATGATAAAAAATCTACCATCATATAAGTAATCTGTATACTGATGTTTTTCCCAGTACACTGGTTTGCAATTATCCATTACTATTTTAATCATTTTACTTATCCTCCTTTTCTACTACTCTGCTAGCCCACATATCCGCCCAATGAATAATCATATAAAGCGGTGTTTCATTGCCCTGAATTTCATATTTTAATGGACCATATAATCCATTATGATAGAGGATCGCGTGCTGCTCCTCCTCTGTCAGATCAATATATAATACGCTCATCGCAATGCTTCTAATCTCATGTGGTACGTTCAGAAGATCGGGATTTCGTTTGAATGGTTTTGCATCCGATTTTTTCCCCGATGCTAAAATATTTTCAATGTATTCCGGTTTCCCAAACTGTCCGCATTTTCCAAGGTCGTGAAGTAATGAGCATATGATGATACTATTCTGCATTTCTTTTGTCAGGTTCTTCCCGCCAATTAGTGCAACGCTGATTTTCTGTGCGGCATGTAAAACGTTCAAGCTATGTTCCGCAAGTCCACCCTCTTTCGCAAGGTGGTTGCCGCCGCTGCAAGGTGCTTCAAAATAACCGATCACTTTCATGTAGGTGATTAAGTCCTCCATGCCGTCACGCTCTGTTTTGAGTAATTCATGCTCAATTTCTTTTTTGATTTCCAGATTCATTTTAAAATCATTTCTCCTTCCCGATTAAATTTTTCTATCAAAAGACCATCTAAGATGTCTTTCAACCTTTCCCATCCAGACGGATAGACCACATAGGCGAAGCCACCTGCTTTTCGTATTTGCTGGATATTATAAAGCTGCAACTCTGACGGCTTCCCGTTCTGAGCTTTTACTTCGATCCCGACAAAATATCCATTGACACATGCCAGAATGTCCGGCACACCCGACTTCGTGAACTGTGCACCCGCCCAGTATTTTAAAAAGTAGGCACCATGTTCTTTCAGGTATTTTTTGATCTTATTTTCAAACTGCTTTTCGCTCGCCATACGATACCTCACTGATCTTGCCGTCGTTTATGTCAAACACAAATCCGGCTTCACTCATCATTAAAACGGTGGCGATATTTACGTCCTGCCCGACGATTAAATTTATTTCTTTCATTTATTCCTCCTGTTCAAACAATGCTTCGGTGTAATTTTTCCGCATTGCCAATGTCTTATAGATTTTTTCCTCAATCGAATTTTTACAAGTCAAATAATAGTAGAAACACGGTTTTTCCTGTCCGATTCTATGTATACGCTTCTTTGACTGCTCAAATAATTCACTCGATAATGGTGGAGTAAAGTAAACGATCTTATTTGCTTTTTGTAAATTCAGACCCATTGCACCGGCTTGATATTGAATGAATGTGATCGAATCATCGTATTCATCGTATATCTGTAAATCCTTCCGCTGCCCGTTCACAACCGATATGTGAACACTGGCATCTAACTGATCCACTAATATATCTAGCTCCCTGTTGAAATTATAAAAAACAATTAATCTATCATTCGTACTTTCAACCAGATCCCGGAACGCTTCAAGTTTTGATTTATTATACTGCCCGCATAACTGCCGTTCATAAAGCATTTTCGTGAGTGTAGTGTCACCAACAAGCTCTGTACCGCCCACAAGTTTCGTGTCTCCATGAAATGACTGTCCACAATCTTCAATGTACGTTCCCCCAACAGTTACGATACAATCTTTTCTGAATTTTCTGTATTCCTTCGTTGTATTCACCTTAATCGTTTGGTGGATTTGCTCTGGCAGATCGAAAACTTCGTCGGTTTTTAAAAAGTGACAACCGTGCTGCCGCATTTTCCGTTTCAGACGTTCTTCATTTTTGTACCCGTCAATCACCGGCAAGGGAAAATCTAAATAGTGTTCATAGTGAAATCTCACAAACTGGTCAAAAAACATTGTCTTGCTGATCTTCCACCCTAGCAGATGCAACTGGCTCCACAACTTTTCGTATTTTCCTCCGGTCGGTGTACCGGATAAAAGGATCACGTTCTCCGGTTTCAGTTTTTTCAAAATAAACGCTGACCGTTTGGCATGTTCATTTTGAATCAATGAGCTTTCATCCAGCATCAAAGTAAAATCTTTTAACTTTGTCAGCTCCGGTCGTCTGAAAGCAAGTTCATAATTGATGATACCTACGACAGTTTGGATTTTTCTTTCAACCTCGATCATAAACATTTTTAATTCGGTTTTGTCTGTCAAATCTAAAATTAAAATACCCGAATAGTGCGCTTTAAAATGCTCTACCCAGTCATCAATTTTTGACTTTTGACATATCACAAGATTAATCGGTGCGCCTAGCTGCTTCATCTTCTCTGATCCGGTATAGGTTTTTCCAAGTCCCATGTCGTGATAGTAGGCGACATGATTTTTGTCTTTTGTCGCTTCCAGTGCTTCCGACTGATGTTTGTATAACTTAATCATTTAACACCTCACTTTCCTAAATACTCATATACCTTTTTATCCGATATATGATAACTCCACCGACTGCTCATTTTGACGGCATAGCCAAACGGCAGCACACCTCTTTGTAATCCGATCCGGATAAACTGCTCTGATTTTCCCAAAAGTCTTGCACATTCAACCACTTTCAAAATCATCATTCCTTTGTTACGGCTTTTTTCAGCTCCTCCGCCGTAAAGCCTAAATTCATAGTAAGGATGCTAATATCCTTTTCATTGAACTTGCCGCCACCGTTCAGCTTCGCACTGGCAGCCTGTTTTGTGATACCTAAAATCTCAGCCAGATAATTTACAAAATCATCACGTCCGGCATCAATCATTTTCTTTTTTATCAGGTTCCGCACATTCTCACCTCCTCCCTAAAGTATCGAATTGCCGCGGCTGGATTCGAACCAGCGTTTTCCCGATGTCCTCGACCTCACTATCACATAGTGCTTACAGGTTCTTCCCCTGTTTGGTGCCTTGCCTCTTGGCTACGTGGCAACCGTTTTGCAGAAAAGTGACGGGGTTTCATTTGCTAGGCGCTTCACTTGACCCTGTCGCACCCTTGGATGGTAGGTGCACGCCTTCCGGTTTTCATTCGTTATAGTCTTCACCTGTTTCGCTTCACGGTTATCCGGCACCGTCGGGATTCGACTTGTCAAGTAGGTATGTCCTCTTGACAGTTATTATCTTACAATAATTTACAGTAAACTTCTATTGACAAAATCAACAAAATATGTATTTTATCATTGTTTATATTTACTAAATCAATATATCATTGACAAAATAAATTATATTCAGCTAATAACCGCAATTCAATAGCTTTTGCGTATTTAAAATATGGGAAAGCCTGTTCGCTTGTCTTTTACGCATAGTAAGCTATAAACATGCGGAAAAGTTAGGAGGTGCTTATATGACGACTGGAGAGATTGTCAGAAAATTACGTATTGAAAAGGGGTATACTCAAAATGAGCTTGCGATCATGTTAGGACTTACACTGTCTACACTCCAAAAATATGAAAGCGGGGCGATCCAAAATCTAAAAATCGACACGTTGCGGGAACTTTGCCACATCTTTGAAGTACCGCCGATAGCATTCGTATTCCCGACGATTGACGATAAATTGCAGGATATTCTTGCAGAGTGGTTACTCGCTGAGTACACGCTTCTAAATAAAATGGGACGCAAAAAGGTTATAAACTATATAAACGACCTGCAAAAAATTGATGAATACTTAAAATAAAAACGCCAGTACGTTATTTTGTTACACTTTGTTACACTTTGTTACAGATAGTTTGACCTAACCGTAACGCCTACAACCCGCATAAATAAAGGCTTTGCGGACTTTGTTACAGTTGTTACAGTTAAATCGGCAGTTATTATTGAAAAAACACTT
>CABUCT010000015.1 GCA_902490145.1 uncultured Oscillospiraceae bacterium | reverse complement strand
AACCTAAATCTTTTTTATTTCACTCATAAGTTCACAAAGCAATTTATCTTCGGAAACCTTTTTTATTATTTCGCCCTTGCGGAATATAACTCCGCAGCCATCTCCTCCTGCAACTCCGATGTCAGCCTCTTTGGCCTCTCCCGGACCATTAACAACACAGCCCATAACTGCAACCTTTATATCTTTATCATAATCTTCAAGTGCTTTTTCAATATCGTTTGCAAGACCTATTAAATCAATTTTTGTACGTCCGCAGGTGGGACATGACACAAACGATACTCCGCCCTTTCTGATTTCCAGAGATTTAAGCAATTCTTTGGCACATTTCACTTCCCTGATCGGATCTCCTGTTATTGAAATTCGAATAGTATCCCCAACGCCGGCAAGCAAAAGTCCTCCAAGAGCCGCCGAAGATTTTATGGCACTTGAAAGTTCGGTTCCTGCCTCGGTAACACCAAGATGAAGCGGATAATCACAACGATTTGCTACCAACATATTTGATTCGTATGTATTCTTCACACTTGAAGATTTTATAGAGATTACTATATCATTAAAATCATATCGTTCCAGCATTTCAGCATTTTTAAGTGCACTTTCTGCCAATGCTTCAGGTGTCGGACCGACAAACTTTGAAAGAAGTTTTTTTTCTACTGAACCGGAATTCACACCTATTCTGATAGGTACTCCTGCATTCGCACATTTATTTGCAACAGCCTTTATTCTGTCACTTTCTCCTATATTTCCCGGATTTATACGAATTTTATCAACGCCTGCATCAACCGCAAGAAGTGCCAAGCGATAATCAAAATGAATATCGGCAACAATCGGAACAGATGTATTTTCTTTCAGTGCAGAAATAAGTTTAACAGACGACTTGTCAGGAATCGCAGTGCGTATTATCTCGCATCCCGCCTTTTCAAGGGCTTGTGCTTGTTTTACACTACCATAAATATCCGAAGCCGATATATTTAACATTGATTGTATTGTAATCGGGGAATTTCCTCCAATAAAGGTGTTCCCCACTGATATTTTTCTTGAATTTCTTCTCATATCCATCACCTTATAAGCTTCAAGATATCGTTACCTGTAATAACTACGATAAGAACCATAAGCAGTGCAAATCCTATTCCGTGCACCATCCCCTCGTATTTTGGAGGAATTGGTTTTCTCCTGATTCCCTCAATAATCAAAAATACAAGCCTTCCTCCGTCAAGAGCCGGAAGCGGGAGCAAATTGACTATTCCTAAATTTATGGTTATTAAAGCTAACATATAAAAAATAGCATCCATATTCATAAGAGGTCGAGAAGATTCTGCAATTTTGCTTACAGTTTCGCTGACCGTTGATACCACTCCGATCGGCCCGCTCATCTCATTAAGTCCGTATTTACCTCCTATAAGATCAATAAGGCTCATCCATACAACTCTTCCCGTTGATACAGTTTCTTTTACAGTGTCTGCTATAAATGTAAACGGCTTCTTTATCGACATTTCGTTTGAGACTACTCCGAAATCGACCGTAATACAATTTCTGCCCTCAATTTCCTGCATATCAAAATTAACGCTGCCAAGAGTTACCTTTTGATTATTTCTCTCGACTACCATTTCAAGCGTATCGTCACTGCTGCTCATAAGCATATATGATAAATCGGACGCACAATACACCCGTCTTCCGTCAACCGACAAAATTTTATCTCCAGAACGCAGTCCGCTTTCATAACTTTTAGCGTTTTCATAAAATCCATAAACAGTGGTGGTTAAAAACTGTCCCTGAATCGATAACATTATTCCTACAAAAATCAGTCCCAATATTATGTTATTAAACGCACCCGCGGCAACAATTATAATTTTCTTCCAAACACTCTTTTTCCCAAAGGAGTTTTCATCATCACTTTCGTCATCTTCCCCTTCCATTGCACAAAATCCTCCAAAAGGAATTGCACGAAGAGAATACGTTGTTTCTCCCTTTTTCTTTTTGAAAATTACCGGTCCGAATCCAACTGCAAATTCATTTACTCTTACTTTAAAAAGCTTTGCAAAGAAAAAATGACCGAACTCATGAACTATTATTACAATGCCGAAAAGAACTATTGCCGCTAATATAGGCCACGCAGTATTCCATACGGATTTAATCACCGTTCCTGCTGAACACAATACGGAAATATTTATAGTGGGTCACTCCTAATTATGATTTATTTTGTTTCGAACAAATTCTCGTGCTTCAAGGTCTGCTTCCAGCACATCTTCAATCGAATTGTATTTGACAGGCATATTAAGCTCCAGTGCCTCGCTGACCAACTCTCCGATTTTTAAAAATCCTATTTTATCCTGTAAAAAAAGTCGTACTGCCTCTTCATTTGCACCATTTACTGCGGCAGGATAAAGCCCGCCTTTATTAATGGCCTTCTCACAGGCTTTTAAACAAACAAATGTATCCCTGTCAGGCGGATAAAATGTCATTGTCCCAACATCGGTAAGCGAAAGGGATTTTGAAACTGAAACTGCACGCTCGGGAAAAGTAAGTGCATATTGTATCGGTATTTTCATGTCCGGTACACCAAGCTGTGCCAGCACCGCACCGTCGCACCACTCGACCAAAGAATGGATTATACTTTGTGGATGCACAACAACTTCAATCTTTTCTTGGGGCAAATCGAAAAGATGAACTGCTTCAATAACTTCAAGCCCTTTGTTCATAAGGGTTGCAGAATCTATTGTTATTTTAGCACCCATTGACCAATTTGGATGCTTCAACGCCTGTTCTTTTTTTATATTTTCAAGATCTTCTGATGTTTTTCCGAAGAACGGACCACCCGATGCCGTTAAAATAATCTTTGAAAGAGCCTTTTGCGGTGACGCCTGTAAACATTGAAAAATTGCTGAATGTTCACTGTCCACGGGATATATTTTTACTTTTTTCTTTTTAGCTTGTTTTTTTACAAGTTCTCCACCCGTTACAAGGGTTTCTTTATTAGCAAGGGCAATATCCGATCCTGAGTTTATTGCATTCAATGTCGGTATAAAACCTGCTATTCCAACAATAGAATTGAGAACGATGTCTGCACCAAGCGATGCAATATAATCAATTCCTTTGCGTCCGATAAAAACCTTGGTTTTGGTATCGGCCACTTTTATTTTTAACTCCTCTGCCGCCTTTTCATTCAACATTGCAGCATATTTAGGTTTAAATTTTCTTATCTGCTTTTCTATAAGATCGGTGTTTTTCGCGGCAGTTAACGCCAGAACACTGAATCCAAGATTTGTTACCACTTCGAGAGCCTGCGTTCCTATAGAACCGGTTGAGCCCAAAATGGATATTGTTTTTTTCAAAAGATCACCTCAAAAGGTTTCTTGTATTCTAACATTCACAAATGTTCACACTATGCAATAAGCCAAAAGAACAGGATTATTCATCCTGTCTTTTAATGTTCTATCTAATAATAAGCGGCCAAATACCGGACTGAAACACTTCAATAAACATATAAGTAAACGGAGCCACCAGCATAACACTGTCAAACCGGTCAAGCACACCACCGTGTCCCGGCATTATATTACCAAAATCTTTTATATTACAGCAACGCTTTATAAAAGATGCTGACAAATCTCCGAGAGTTCCCGCAAATGCCAAACAAAATCCCATTATCATCAATAAAGGAATATTTATTTTTGCTCCCGCGGAAAAATTTTTTTCATATAAAATCCCGATAGCCGCCATACCAATAATATTTGTAACTACTCCGCCCACAAATCCCTCAATGGTCTTATTAGGGCTTATTTCAGGTGCTAATTTATGTTTTCCAAAGAAACGTCCTGTAAAATATGCACCGGTATCTGCAAGCCATGCTCCCGCACAGGATATAAGCAACAAAAACACACCGTCACGCTTTGCAAGCCCGTATTGATAATTAAATCCGATATCTCTCAAATATACAAGGCATGAAAATGCAAACGGCAGCAGTGTACTCATCATATAAACAAGTCCGATTTGCTCAATACGCACTTTATCCTTGTTTTTAACCATAATGCAGAACAATATTACTATATATATAAAGCATACTGCCTTGCTTGTCATATTAAAATACGGTGTACGGAAAAATGGCACAATAGCCGCAAAAATCAAGCCGGAAAAAAGTAATGGCTTGTTTTCCACATATTTTGTAGCGACAAATATCTCTCCAACCGAAATAACCGATAAAATACTGACTACTGCATTGAACGTATATTTAAATGTATCGCTGACAAATAGGACAGTTATGAAAAGTGCGAGTCCGATTGCCGCACTTATAATTCTTTTGATCATACTGCTCATCCTTCCCTAAAAACATAAAACCGATGAAGGAATTTACAATTTTTTAACTTCCCTTCGGTCAAAAATCAAAGGAGTCCGCCGAACCTACGATTTCTTCCTCCAAAGCTTCTAATAGCGGCATCAAGATGTTTAGGTCTGAAATCCGGCCATAAAACATCGGAAAACCAAAACTCAGCATATGCAAGCTGCCATATTAGAAAGTTAGATATACGGTATTCTCCACCCGGACGAATCACCAAATCCAAAGGTGGACTTCCAGCGGTATAAAGTCTTGAATCAATATCATTGCAGGTAATTTCTTCCGGAGACTTTTTTCCGGACTTAATATCGAAACAAAGCTCTTTAACAGCGTTTGTAATTTCATCTCTTCCGCCGTAATTTATGGCAAGATTGACCGTAAGTCCGGTGCATTCTGCTGAATTTCTCTCAGCATCTTCCATAAGCGTTTGAAGATCGTGGGAAAGAGCCGTTCGATCTCCAATAAACTTAAGTCTTATATTTTTATCCTTAAAGTTAACCGAATCACTTAAATAATCAGCAAAAAGCTTCATAAGAGTATCGACCTCTTCCTTTGGTCTTTTCCAATTTTCGGTTGAAAAAGCATAAAAGGTCATGTATTCTATTCCTATTTCATTGGCATAAAGACAAATATTCTTAAAGTTTTTTGCTCCCGCAGAATGACCTGCCGTTCTTGGCAATCCCCGTTTTTTTGCCCAACGCCCGTTTCCATCCATTACGACCGCAATATGACGCGGCCAAACTTTCGGTTGATCAGCTTTTTTTCTCATTATATTTCTGATATTTCACGACTCTTTTTATCAGCCGCTTCGTCGGCAACTTTGCAATACTTATCGGTCAGTTTTTGAATGGATTCTTCGTAACCCTTCAAGTCATCTTCAGTAATTTCGGATTTTTTCTTAAGTGCTTTATATTTTTCAATAGTATCACGGCGAATCGAACGGATAGCAACCTTGCAATCCTCTCCGATTTTAGAAACCTGACGCACAAGTTCCTTTCTTCTTTCCTCATTAAGCGGCGGAAAAACAAGTCGAAGAATTTTTCCGTCGTTTGTGGGATTAATTCCAAGATCTGACGCCTGAATTGCCTTTTCAATTTCTTTAAGCATGGAAACATCATAAGGCTGAATTGCAAGCATTCTTGCTTCAGGTGTTGAAATTGATGCCATTTGATTAATGGCAGTCGGTACTCCATAATAATCCACAGTGATCTTGTCAAGAACCGCGGCGGTTGCACGTCCGGCTCTGATTCCTGCAAACTCATTTTCTTCGGCATTTATTGATTTTTGCATTTTTTCTTCTGCTGTCTTTAAAATATCATCCATCGTATATTCCTCCGTTAAATTAAAATATATTTCAGCACACAACAGTACCGATTTTTTCGCCCATAGCTGCACGATATATATTTTCAGGGTCACTGAGATTGAAAACAAGTATCGGCATTTTATTATCGCGGCAAAGAGCTGCCGCTGTCATATCCATAACATTTAAATTTTTTTCAAGAATATCAATATAAGAAAGCTGTTCATACATCTTTGCGTCATCATATTTATTTGGATCTTTGTCATACACTCCATCAACATTTGTAGCCTTGAAAATAATGTCTGCATCAATTTCAGCGGCACGAAGCGATGCACCCGTATCCGTGGAAAAGAAAGGACTTCCGGTTCCACATCCGAAAATAACGATTCTTCCCTTTTCTAGATGTCTGATAGCCTTTCCGCGAATATACGGTTCTGCAATCTGTTGCATGGCAATTGCAGTTTGGACTCTTGCCTCTGCTCCTGTCTGTTCAATTCCGTCTGCCAAAGCAAGACAGTTAATTACAGTAGCAAGCATACCCATGTGATCTGCACGGGTACGATCCATTTCTCCGCTTGAACGGCCTCTCCAAAAGTTTCCGCCGCCGACCACTATTGCGATCTGAATTCCCGCATCTGCACATTTCTTTACACTTTTACAAATTTCAAGCACCTTTGAAAAATCAAGCCCGTTCTTTTGTTCTCCCGAAAGAACCTCTCCGCTTATTTTTAGTAAAATTCTTTTATATTTCGGCTCTGTTTTATCCACTGAAAAATCCGCCTTTCAATAATATGAGAATATTATATACCAGTACTGTTAAAAATTCAATAAAAATATTGCGGGTATTTTAGAAGAAAATATGGTAAAAATAAAAAAACAAAAGTTTGAATTATTAATATGCAAAGGAGAAATATCAATGAAAAAAAGTGACAACAATTCCGATATTCTCATCGACAATATCCCCATGGGACTGGAATTCGGTCTTAGTAGTAATCCAAATGCAATGAAAAGGTTTTATTCTCTTGATGACCAGTCAAAACAGAGAATTATTAACAAAGCTAAAAATGTAAATTCAAAATCTCAAATGAGAAATATTATAAGCAATATCGGAAACGGAAATATGGATTTTTTCAACTAAAACAGACTGCATCATTTTCATAAAAAAATTTTAATTTTATCCTTGACAGCATGTAGGTTAAGTAGTAATATAAGCCCGTTAGTAAGTGTTTTCATTTGCGAAAGCGGTTACGCAGTTATTCACCTAAAAAGGAATAAAAGGAGTTAATATTATGGCTTATCTCGATTTCACAGGCAAAACTGTAGGAATTACCGGTGCTACCGGTGCTCTTGGTAGCTACATGTCTAAAGTTTTTGCCAAAAACGGTGCTAAGGTTGCAGTTCTCGGCCAAAACGAAAAACGCGGTCAGGCAGTTGTTGACGAAATAAAAGCAGACGGCGGAATTGCTGAATTCTTTCATTTCAACGTTACCGACCCTGAATCTATCAAAAAAGGACTTGCCGACATCGATAAAAAATTTGACGGTATTGATATTTGGATTAACAATGCAGGCGTAAATGTTCCTTCTGAGGAACGTTTCCATATTGACAAATTCTCCGATGAGTGGTGGGACAAGATTGTTTCGGTTGATCTCGACGGTGTTTATCACTGCAGCAAACACGTTGTTCCTTATCTTAAGAAAAAAGAAGGAGCCAACATTATCAATATCAGCTCTGTTGTTGGTGTAGTTCCTTTCAGAAACCAAGTTGCTTTCACCGCTGCAAAAGCCGGTGTTATCAATATGACTAAAGCCATGGCTCTTGAACTTGCAGACGATAATATTCGTGTAAACTGTATTGCTCCAGGCACAATTTGTATGGATAAAACCGCTGCTCTTTGGTCAAAGGATGACTCCATGAAGCGGTTGCTTGACCATATTCCTCAGCATCGTCAGGGAGATCCCGACGAAATTGCATATCCTACCCTGTTCATTGCCGACAGTAAAATGTCCGGATATATTACCGGTCAATGTCTGTCTGTGGACGGCGGCTGGACCTGCGGTTACGCAAGAGATTTCTAAAAACAATAAAAGTGGCTGTACCAGCATCGGTACAGCCGCTTTAGTGCGTTAATAAAGGAGTTTAACCCTTATGAAAATATCCGAAAACATTGCTTCATCAACCGTCAAAAACGGTTCGATTGCTGTTTTTGCCATGGGTCAGGCGGGATTTGCCTTTAAGTTTCCGGATGGAACCACTCTTGCTCTTGACCTTTATCTTTCTGATTGCTGCGAACGTTATTTTGGCTTTAAAAGGCTTATGCCCAAAATAATGTCTGCCGATGAATTTATTTTTGATTATGTGGTTTCAAGCCACGCACACTATGATCACTTTGACGTTGACAGCGTACCCACTCTTCTTTCAAATCCAAAAACAAAGATGTTGGCTGCTTTCGATGTTAAGGCTGAAGCCGAAAGGCTTTCCCTCCGTGACGAGCAGATTACATATATGAAAGTGGGAGACAAATACACCGACGGTGCTTTTACGATTACTGCTGTTCCCTGTGACCATGGCGAGCTTGCTCCGGATGCTCTGGGATTAGTTATCGAAGCAGAGGGCAAAAAGATCTATATAATGGGTGATACTTGCTATCGCGAGGATTTGCTTGAAAATCCGTTTATTAAAAATTGTGATTTGCTTATTCTGCCTATTAACGGTGCTTTTGGAAACCTTGATTCCGAAGAGGCCGCAAAAGTAATTTCTAAGTTAACACCAAATCTTGCAATTCCTTGTCACTATTGGAATTTTGCCGAGCACGGCGGAGATCCGAATAAATTTGCCGCTGCCATGAAAGAAATAAATCCCGATATTAATTATTTCCTTATGCAGATGGGCGAAAAAATTTACATTTAACGGAGGTAATTAAATGAAAGCATTAATTGCTGAATCCCCAAATAATGCAGTTTTTGAAGATGTTGAGGTTCGCCCTATCGAAGACAACGAGCTTCTTATAAAAGTAATGAGAGCCGGTATTTGTGCCACTGATAATGCTATCTACACCGGAGACTGTATGTTTGTCCGTGACGGTTCAATTGTATATCCTGTTCGCTTCGGGCATGAATGGTCGGGAGTCGTTGAAAAAGTCGGAAAAGACGTAAAAGATTTCGTTCCGGGTGACCGAGTTATCTGCGATAACGGGGTGAGTTGCGGAAAATGTGATTCCTGCAAAGAAGGCCGTTATGCCGACTGCCGTTTTGTAAAATCGGTTGGTACGGTAAATTGCTGGGACGGATGCTTTGCTGAATATATGATCATGCCTGAATATCACGTATATCACATTGACGATTCAATGAGTTATGACGTTGCCGCACTTATCGAACCGATTTCTATTTCTTATGAAGCATTCAAACGCACAAAGCTTGACAAGGACAGTACCGTTGTAGTTACCGGTACAGGTGCTATAGGTATGGGTGCAATTGCTCTCGCAAAATACTATGGTGCGGGAAAGATTGTCTGCGTTGGACGCAAAGATTCAAAGCTTGCCGTTGCTAAAGAGCTTGGTGCCACACACATTGTAAACAACACAAAATGCTCAATGATCGAGGAAATCAAAAAGATAACCAATGGCGTTGGTGCAGATCTTTTGATTGAAACATCGGGTGCACAGGCTTGTCTTTCGGACTGCATCTACTCGTCAAAGAAATACGGAACAGTTGAAATCCTTGCTTTTTATGAGAAACTGATTTCGGATATGCCTATCGACCATATGGCTTTAAACTCAATTGATCTTCACGGTTGTGCCGGATGTTATGGTAATGCCGAAGCTGTAAAAAATATTCTTGACAAAAACGATTTGGGTGTTGAAAAAATGATCACCCATCGTGTAAAATTTGATAACTGCCTTGAATTTTTCAAAAACAACAGTAAATATAACAATGAAAAAATCAAGGTTATGATTGATTTTGATTGATATTATTGGAGGATATAAGAAATGATTAACGAAATGATCGAAAAATCCCGCATCGCCGGCAAAGAGCTGGAAACTTTCTCACAGGAAAAGATCGATGCTATCGTCCGTGAGATCGGTAAAACTGTTTTTGACAATGCTGAGTATTATGCAAAACTTGCCGTTGAAGAAACCGGCATGGGCGTTTATGAAGACAAGGTCAAAAAGAACCAGGGTAAATCCAGAATCATCTGGAACAGCCTTAAGGGAAAGAAATCTGTCGGCGTAATTAAACGTGACGAAGAAAATGCCATCACAGAGATTGCTCGTCCTGTCGGCGTTATCGGTGCAATCACCCCTTGCACCAATCCTATCGTTACCCCTATGTGCAATGCTATGTTTGCAATTAAAGGCAGAAACACCATCATTGTTGCTCCGCATCCACGTGCAAAGAAAGCAAACAAAATCGTACTTGATGAAATTATTAAAAGAATTACTGCTCTCGGTGCTCCCGAAAATACAATTCAATATATTGAAGAACCCACCTCTGATCTTTCAGCACAGCTCATGCATGCAGTTGATGTAGTTGTTGCTACCGGTGGTATGGGAATGGTTCGTGCTGCATATTCAAGCGGAAAACCCGCTTTCGGCGTTGGTGCAGGTAATGTACAGTGTATTGTTGACAGCGATGTTGATTTTGAAGCAGCTGCCGCAAAAATTGTTGCAGGACGCAGCTTTGATAACGGTATCATCTGCTCTGGTGAACAGACTGTTATTGCTCAGGAAAACAATTATGACACCGTTATTAATGCATTAGTCAAAAACGGATGCTACTTTATAAACACTGCTGATGAAAAGCAAAAGCTTCGTGAAGCTCTCTTCCCGGAAGGAGTTATGAATAAGAAACTTGTCGGTCAAGGTGTTCAGAAGATTGCTGAAATTGCAGGACTTAATGTTCCCGCCGACACAAAGGTTATCCTTGTTGAAGCTGACGGCTGCGGAAAAGATGATCTTTTCTCAAAGGAAAAAATGTGTCCGGTTATTTCAACCTATCGTTATACCGACATCAAAGATGCTCTGAGAATTGCTCAGGCAAACCTTGATGTTGAAGGCCGCGGACATTCAGTAAGCCTTCACACCAATACCAAAGAACACGCAGAATTCATCGGTGAACATGCAACTGTTTGCCGTGTACTGATCAACCAAGTTTGCTCAACCATGAACGGCGGTGCTTTCTCTAACGGTCTTTCTCCAACAACAACTCTCGGGTGCGGTTCTTGGGGCAACAACAGCATCTCTGAAAATCTTAACTATCGTTGTTTCCTTAACATCACCCGTGTTGCTTATGAAAACGGTAAAACTCAGCCCTCCGACGATGAGATCTGGGGATAATTAAAGTCGAAAGGAAAAGTTTTTTATGAACTTAATGGAATATAAAGCCCGCGAACTTTTCGCTGAAGGTGGATTGCCGGTTCCTCAGGGAATAACCGTTAATTCTATTGAAGAATTAGACAGCCTTGATCTTCCCGTACCTGCGGTTGTTAAAGCACAGGTTGAAACCGGCGGCCGCGGAAAACTCGGCGGAGTAAAACTTGCCGATACAAAAGAAGAAATATACACTCACGCAAAAAATATTTTAGGAATGGATATTAAAGGACACATCGTTAAAAAATTAATGATTGTTTCCAAAACCGAAATCAAAAGTGAAATGTATCTTTCCATCATGCTCGACCGCAATACTAAGCATCACATCATAATTTTTTCTCCCTGCGGCGGTATGGACATTGAACAAACAGCAAAGACCGATCCCGATAAAATCTTCAAAATAGCTATTGATCCACTGCTAGGTTTTCTTCCTGAAGACGGTCTTTATCTCGGTACAAAAGCCGGACTGAATTTCAATCAAAGCAAACAGCTTTCTTCAATCATTGCAAAGCTTTATGCTCTTTGCAAAAAGCGTTATTGCACACTCGCAGAGATAAATCCGCTTGTCGTAAATGATGAAGACAATCTTGTTGCTCTTGATGCTAAGGTCGTTATCGACGACAGTGGTGTAGCTCTTCAGCCCGATCTTCTTGACCTTAAAAAAGAATCTCTCACCGATCCGCTTATAAAAGAAGCCGCAAGTTATAATTTCCTCTACATTCCTTGTGATCCTGAAGGCGATGTTGTCGTTATGAGTAACGGTTCCGGAATGCTTATGTCCTGCATTGACCATCTTGCACGCAAAGGACGTAAGGTTGCCGCAGTTCTCGATCTCGGCGGCGGTGCAACAAGTGACCGTATTCGTCATGCTGTCCGCATTCTTTTCTCCACCCCCGGTGCAAAACAACTGTTTATTAACATATTCGGAGGAATCACACGCTGTGACGAGGTTGCAGGCGGAATTCATCTTGCTGTTAAAGAGGACGGAGTTACTCACCCTGTCGTTGTTCGATTTGAAGGAACTAATAAGGATAAAGGTCTTGAAATTATCAGCGATCTTGACAATGTTATTTATGCTGACGGACTTATTTCAGGAGTTGACGCAATCGTAAACGGAGGTGCGAACTAATGAGCGTTCTCGTAAACAAAGATACAAAATTACTCGTTCAGGGTATCACCGGCCGTGAAGGTACATTCCATACCGAGCAAATGCTCGAATACGGCACAAATGTAGTCGGAGGAGTTACTCCCGGCAAAGGCGGTCAGGAAGTTTTCGGTGTTCCGGTATTCAACACTGTTAAAGAAGCTGTTGAAAAAACCGGTGCAAATGCTACTGTTATCTTCGTTCCTGCAAAATTCACAAAGGCAAGTGCTCTTGAAGCCATCCGTGCCGGAATAAAACTTGTTATTACTATCGCGGAGCACGTTCCTGTACAAGATATGCTTGAGGTATATCATGTTGGCAAATATTACGGTGCAACCGTTATCGGGCCTAACTCTTTCGGTGTTATCTCTCCCGGTAAAAGCAAAGCCGGATTCATGGCACATCGTATTTTTCTCCCCGGAAATGTCGGTATTATGTCCAGAAGTGCTACAAACTGCTATGAAACAGTATTTATGATGTCAAATGCAGGAATCGGTCAAAGCACATGTATCGGTGTAGGCGGAGATATGATTCCCGGAAGCACATTTGTTGACCTCCTTCCCCTCTTTGAAAATGATCCTGAAACCAAAGCTCTTGTTATCATCGGCGAAATCGGAGGAGACGAAGAAGAAAAGGTTGCTGAATACATTAAAGCCGGAAAATTCACAAAACCTGTTGTGGCTTGTATCGCCGGTAAAAATGCTCCAAAAGGAAAAAGCATGGGACATGCCGGTGCCATCGTCGGAGCTGACGGTTCAGGCAGTGCACAAAACAAAGAAAAAGTTTTGTCCGAAGCCGGTGCTCATATTGCCGACACCACTACACATATTGTTGAAATTCTTAAAACCATAAATTATTAAAAGGACTGAATCACATGGATAAAAAACAGTTATGTAATGTCTACTACATGATGAATGTTATCCGCAAGTTTGAAGAACAGGCCCTCAAATTCTTTGAGGAAAATGTACTGCGTGGCTCGGTGCATCTTTGCATCGGAGAAGAAGCTGTGCCTGCAACCGTCTGTGAACTTCTTAATCCGGATGATTACATTGCAAGTACTCACCGCGGTCACGGTCACTGCCTTGCAAAAGGTGCAGATCCCGGAAAAGCTCTTGCAGAGCTTATGGGTCGTCAGGACGGATACTGCTGCGGACGTGGCGGTTCAATGCATATAGCAGATGTTGATTCCGGAAATCTCGGTGCCAATGCAATTGTTGCCGGAGGTGTTCCGATCGCAGTTGGTGCTGCTCTTGCAAGTAAAATGCAAAATAATGGCCGTGTTGCCGTATCTTTCTTTGGTGACGGTGCAACTAATGAAGGTGTTTTCCATGAAGCAATGAACCTTGCTTCAGTTTGGAAGCTTCCGGTTATTTTCGTCTGTGAAAACAATGGCTATGGAATCAGTGTTCCTCAATGGCAAAGCACCTCTGTTAAGGATATTTCTGTTCGTGCCAAAGCATATGATATGCCAGGTTATACTGTTGACGGAAATGATGTTGAAGCTATTGCAAAAGTTGCAAAAGAGGCTATCGACCGTGCAAGAAACGGCGAAGGACCTACACTTATTGAGTGCAAAACATATCGTATCATGGGTCACTGGACCGGAGATCCTCAGCCATACCGTTCCCGTGAGGAAGTTAATTCATGGCGTGAAAAATGTCCGATTAAACGTCTTAAGGAAAAGCTTATTTCAGACGGTATGAACGAGGCTGAAGTGGATGCTATCGAAGCTAAAGCAACCGATGCAATTGCAAAGGCTGTTGAATTTGCTATGAACAGTCCTGAACCCGATCCTAACACCGTACTTGAAGGTGTATTCTTTGAGGAGGCTGATGCATAATGAGTAAAAAAAGCTATGTTCAGGCTATAAGAGATGTCACCGCCGAAGAAATGCGTCGTGACGAAAAAGTTTTCGTAATGGGCGAAGACATTGAAGTACTCGGAGGCATCTTCGGTGCTACAAGAGGACTGGCCGATGAATTCGGTGTTGACAGAGTTCGCAACACTCCTATTTCCGAAGCAGGATTTGTAAGTGCCGGACTTGGTGCTGCATGTGCCGGTATGAGACCAATCGTAGAACTCATGTATATGGACTTTTCATTGGTTGCCGCCGATTCTATTATAAATCAGGTCGCTAAAACCAGATACATCTTTGGCGGAAAGGCCAAAGTTCCGCTTGTTATCCGTGGTCAACAAGGCGTAGGACGCGGAAATGCCGCCACACACTCACAAAGCCTTGAAACTCTGTTTATGCACTTCCCCGGTCTTAAAGTTGCAATGCCTTCAACCCCGGAAGATGCTGCCGGACTTCTCCGTGCCGCTATCCGCGATGACAATCCTACAATCATGATCGAGCATAAGGCCCTTTATACTACTAAATCAGAAGTTCCGGATGATCCCAACTTTATGATTCCATGGGGCAAAGGCCGTGTCTTCCGTGAAGGTAAGGACTGCACTGTTATCGCAACTCACACCTATGTTAAAAAGGCTCTCGACGCTGCTAAAGAGCTCAGCAAAGAGGGCATTGAAATCGAAGTTATAGATCCAAGAACCCTCGTTCCGCTTGATATAGAGCTTTTGAGCGAGTCGGTTAAAAAGACCGGACGTGCTGTTGTTGTTCATGAAGCACATAGAACTTGCGGCGTCGGTGCTGAAATTTCTTCACAGCTTTATGAGCAGGCTTTCTGTTATCTTGATGCTCCAATTGAGCGTCTTGGTGCAAAACAATGTCCTCTGCCCTTCAATCTCGGTCTTGAAAATGCTGTTGTTCCACAGCCGCAGGATATCATTACCGCTGTAAAACGTACCCTTTACAAATAAGTCAGAAAGGAAGATAGATCATGGCAGAAAAAATTATTATGCCTAAACAAGGTCTGCAAATGACCGAAGGCACTATCACCAAATGGCTGGTAAAGGAAGGCGACACCGTTAAAATAGGTCAGCCGATTTTTGAAATGGAAACTGATAAAAATACCATTCAAATTGACAGTACTGCCGAAGGTGAAGTTCTCAAAATTATCGCTAAAGAAGACGAAACTGTTCCGATTACCGAAACTATCGCTATTGTGGGCAAAAAAGGCGAGGATTTTTCAGATCTTCTTCCCGTAAAGAAGGAGGCTGCCCCTGCACCTGAAACTTCCGCTCCTGCTGTTACTCCTGTTCCTGCATCAACAGCAACACCTGAAAATGATGATATTACTCCGATCGCTCTTGAGG
>CABUCT010000014.1 GCA_902490145.1 uncultured Oscillospiraceae bacterium | reverse complement strand
ATTTTTGCCCCGACAAGACATAAAATCGACGGTATACTGCCGTATGCCAAGATTTTTAATGCAGAGCCGAAAATCCACCCGCGAAAATCGTGTTTGGACGCATTAGTTCTGGTTAACCATACATACACATCGGGATCTGCCTAAGGTGGACTATCAACACTTTTTTGGATTGCCACCGCCGACAAGGCATTAAACTATAATTTTTCATCAATGAAGAGAGGTTGATAATTGATGAATAAAATACACGATATAATGAAACCTGTTCGCCGATCAAAAGGCGGAGTTAAAGCTCCTCATAAAAAATTTACCGCCGAGCAGGAAACCGTTATTATGCCGCCTCCTGAAAGGGTATATATTCCTATGCAGCAGCATATCGGAGCTCCTTGTATACCCATGGTCAAAGCAGGTGACGAGGTATTTGTGGGACAAGTGATCGGAGATACCGACAAGTATGTTTCGGCTCCTATTCATTCCAGCGTTTCGGGGAAGGTTACCGAAATAACCGAAATACAGCTGCCCGCAGGGAATATGGTAAAAACAGTGGTTATTGAGTCTGACGGGAAAATGACTCCTGACCCTGATATTGTCCCTCATATCGTAAATACGCCCGAAGATCTTATTCAAGCTGCCCGTGTTTCGGGACTTGTGGGGCTTGGAGGAGCGGGTTTTCCAACCCATATTAAGCTTAAACCCAGTCCCGATCGTCATATAGACACGATTATTATTAATGCCGCCGAATGTGAACCGTTTATAACGTCCGATTATCGCGAATGTATTGAGAACACTGATGATGTAATGAACGGCGTGTATATGCTGCTTGACATATTAAAACCCGAGAAGATAATTATCGCTGTTGAGGATAATAAACCCGCTGCAATCGAAAAACTCATCGGAATTGCTGATAGTGAGAGAGATTCGGAACATCGCGTGCATGTTATGAAACTCAAATCCCGTTATCCTCAGGGTGCGGAAAAGGTTATGGTGTTCACCGCCACGGGACGCAAAATTCCTCAAGGAAAGCTTCCGGCCGATGTCGGATGCATTGTTATGAATATCACAAGCGTTGCAGCTCTTTGGAAATTTGTCAGCACCGGGATGCCGCTGGTATCAAAGCGTATTACGGTCGACGGAGCAATCATGAAACAAACCGCCAAAAACCTGATCGTTCCTATTGGAACAAAGGTCGAAGATATTATAAATTTTGCGGGCGGAACACAGGATGAAGTCAAAAAAATACTTATGGGCGGACCGATGATGGGGCTGGCTCTTGCAGACGGAGCTATGCCGGTTTTAAAACAAACCAACGCCATCATCCTTTTTGGCGAAGCGAAAGATATTTCTATGAAATACAAGGAATCTCCGTGTATCCGTTGCGGAAAATGTGTTTCAGCCTGCCCGATGTCTCTTATGCCTGCACTGATTGAAAGATGTATCAAAATTAAAGATGTCGAAGGCTTGAACCGTATGGGAGTACAGACCTGCATGGAGTGCGGAAGCTGTGCTTTCAACTGCCCTGCACACCGGCCGCTGGTTCAGTATATGCGTCTCGCGAAGGAAATACAGAGAAACGGAGGAAAAAGATAATGTTTGAAGGTAACAAGCTTAATGTGTCTTCATCACCGCATCTTCACTGCGGAGAATCCACAAGGACTATAATGCTTGACGTTATTATTGCCCTTATTCCGGCTGCGGTTATGTCTGTTTTGCTCTTCGGTTCGCGAACGCTTCTTATAATGAGTGTCTCGGTTGTTTCGTGTGTGTTGTTTGAATATATAACCCGTAAAATCCTCAAAAGATCAAATTCGATAGGTGATTTTTCGGCGGTAATAACCGGAATTCTTTTGGCTTTTAATTTGCCGAGCAATATTCCACTTTGGACAATAATTATCGGAGCTTTTGTGGCTATAGTTATTGTAAAACAGTTTTTCGGGGGGATCGGCCAAAACTTTGTTAATCCCGCCGTTGTCGGAAGAATCACGCTTATGGTTTCGTTCCCGCAGTATATGTCGGTTAAGCTGTGGCCTGATCCGAAGCTTATATCTTCTGCGGCAGACGCCACAACATCTGCCTCTCCGCTGGCACTTATTTCGGACGGAACGATTAAGTCTCTTGCAGAGACATTTTCAAGAAATGCCGATGTTCCTAAATACAGTATAGTTGATATGTTTTTGGGATTTCGTCCGGGATGTCTTGGTGAAACCTGTATAGCAGCTCTTTTAATAGGTGGAATTTATCTTGTGTTCCGCAAGGTCATTTCTCCGATTATTCCGCTTGTTTTTATGGGAACGGTTGTCGGAATCACATGGATATGCGGACAAAACCCGCTTTATAATTTAATGTCGGGCGGACTCGTACTTGGTGCGATTTTTATGGCAACCGATTATACCACATGTCCCATTAACAAAAAGGGGAAAATCATATATGCACTTGGATGCGGACTTATTACGGCTGTTATACGATTGTTCGGAAGTATGCCGGAAGGAGTTTCTGTCGCTATCGTGCTTATGAATATCCTTGTTCCTCACATTGAAAGAATTACCACTCCGAAGCCGTTCGGATATGTAAAGCAAAAAAAATCCAAGGACGGTGAAGCGGCATGAAACCGAAAGAGCTTATCAAATCTACTGTTGTTCTAACCGCAATTTGTCTTATAGTAGCCGCTGCCCTCAGTGCTACCAATTATTTTACCAAAGATAAAATCGAACGTTCAAAAGCCGAAGCTACCCAAGCTGCAATGAATGAATTGGTTCCCGGTGCGAAGTTCAGCGAAATCTCGGAGGATTCTTACAGTGCTGAAAAAGACGGAGATGTGTGCGGTTATGTTTTTATAAGTGAAGAAATGGGCTACAAAAGCAAGATTCAGGTCATGACAGCAACAGACATATCCGGAACCGTCACCGGTGTATGCGTTACGGATTGCAGCAATGAAAGTCCGGGAATAGGTCAAAAGGTTGGCACCGAGGATTCGTTCACCGATTTATTTAAGGGGCAGTCAAAAATTGCTTCTGCTGACGCCATAACCGGTGCAACATTTTCATCAGACGCTGTCACAAAGGCTGTAAACAATGCACTTGAAATGTATGAATCAGTGAAAGGAGGACAATGATATGGGAAAATATTTTAAAGAGTTTTCAAAAGGAATTATCAAAGAAAATCCTGTTTTAAGATTGTGTCTCGGAACTTGTCCTACCCTTGCAGTATCAACTACCCTTTCGGGCAGTATCGGGATGGGCGTTGCCGCGACTATTGTTCTTGTATGTTCAAATGCGGTTATTTCCATGCTCAGAAATGTTATTCCGTCAAAGGTTCGCATTCCTGCATATATCACTGTTATTGCAGGATTTGTTACTATTGTTCAAATGCTTATACAGGCCTTTCTGCCTGCCCTTAATGCTTCTCTTGGAATTTATCTTCCGCTTATTGTTGTAAACTGTATTATCCTTGGCAGGGCCGAGGCTTTTGCGGGTAAACACAGCGTGCTTTTGTCGATCATGGACGGACTCGGAATGGGAATAGGTTTTATTACTGCACTTTCGGTTATGGGAGTGATCCGCGAGCTCTTGGGAAGCGGAACATTTCTCGGTCACACCGTTATCAGCAATCCGATACTTATATTTGTTATGGCTCCCGGCGGATTCTTTGTGTTTGGTATTCTGATCGCTGCTGCAAATGCTATTGCAAAAAAATCAGGTCTCAAACCGGTGGAAAAAACGGGATGTGAAGGATGTCCGTCAAAAAATTCCTGCTCAATGGTTATGAATTGTGGATCGGATAACTGCAGAGCCAAACAAGAATCGGAGGTTGAAGAATAATGCAATATATGCTTGGTATTCTCGTCCTTTCAATTTTTGTCGAGAATTTTGTGCTTTCACAGTTTCTTGGGATCTGTCCGTTCCTCGGAGTTTCTAAAAAGCTTAATACTGCTGTCGGAATGAGCCTTGCAGTTATTTTTGTAATGGTGCTTGCCACTGCCGTTACATATCCTATATATTCAAAACTGCTTGAACCGAATGGTATGGCGTACCTTCAAACCATAGTTTTTATACTGGTTATTGCCGCTTTGGTACAGATGGTAGAAATCGTGCTGAAAAAATATATTCCCTCTCTTTACAAAGCTCTCGGAATATATCTTCCGCTTATAACGACCAACTGTGCGGTTCTCGGAGTTACCGTTTTGCATTTCACAAAGGGTTATACATATGCTCAGGCTCTTGTGAATGCACTTGGATCGGGTATTGGCTTCCTTATCGCTATGGTACTTTTCGCAGGGGTCAGGGAGCGTATTGAATCCTGCGATATACCCGAATTTTTAAAGGGGTTGCCTATAACCCTTATCGCAGCTTCTATCGTTTCACTTTCATTCATGGGATTCTCCGGTCTGGCAAACGGACTTCTCGGAATTTCTTAACACTTCTGAGGAGGGATTTTATGTCCACAATTATATATTCAGTTATTATTGTCTCGGTTATCGGTCTTATTGCGGGTGCAGGGCTTAGCATTGCTTCGGCACTGATGAATGTTCCGGTTGATGAAAAAATCGAAAAAATCAATGAAATTCTGCCTGGTGCAAACTGCGGCGGATGCGGATTTTCCGGATGCCAGGCATATGCAGAAGCTCTTGTGAGCGGGGATGAGTTAAACACTGCTCTTTGTTCCTCATGCTCGGATGAGGACTCTTCCCGAATTGCCTCGGTCTTAGGTATTGAAGCCGCAAAGGGTATTAAGAAGATTGCAATAGTCCGCTGTATGGGAACCCGTGAAAATACCGATACAAAAATAAATTATAAGGGTGTTAAAAGCTGCCGTGCCGCAAAACAGCTGTTTTCGGGCGGAGGAAATTGCACCTTTGGCTGTATTGGATACGGTGACTGTGAAAAGGCTTGCCCCAAGGGTGCTATACATATTTGCAACGGACTTGCGGTCATTGATCCGGAGCTGTGTGTTGGCTGCGGGCTTTGTGCAAAAGAATGTCCAAAAGAAATGATCAGCATCGTTCCCGCCGGAGTTAGTATTGTCAGATGTAAAAACCATGATAAAGGTGCAGTTACACGAAAGGTTTGCAGTGCGGGATGTATCGGCTGCGGGCTTTGTGCAAAAAAATGCCCCAATGAGGCCATAACAGTCGAAAATTTCTTGGCCTCTATCGATCCTGAAAAATGTAATTCTTGTGGTGAATGCATAAATATTTGTCCAAGAAAATGCATAATGTAATTGATTTAAACCCTTTAGGGAATAACGTTTAATGAGGGAAAAGACGAGTCAAATTGCAATATAATGTTATAAACAAAGCCGACAAATCCTAACCCAATTTTAAAGGATGGATTTCCGCCTTTGCTTAAGGATAAAATATTATTACCAAGATCTATCAGAAAAGGAGAGACTGAGATTGAAACAGGAACTTCGCTTTAATAAAGACGGTACATTCAGAATCCTTCAGCTTTCGGATACACAGGAAAAAGGCAGAGTTGCCGATATAACTCAAACTATAATCAGAAAAATGGTTGAAAAATCAAATCCTGATCTTGTTATCTTTACCGGAGATAACATTTATGATGATTATGTTTACAAGAAGCTACATGGAAAGCCCATGGATGAACAAGGGTTAATTGAATACTATCGGGATCTTTCAAGGCCGATGGAAGAAAACGGGGTACCGTGGTGCATGGTATTCGGAAACCATGATTCCGAGTTCCTTTTGCAGTTCACCCGGAGCGATCATATGCGGGTGTGCATGGATAATTTTGATCATTTTGTGGGCAGCCTTGGCGATCCTGATATAAGCGGTGACGGAAACTACGTTTTGTCTGTACTGCGTTCTGACAGCGATAAGATTGGATTTAATGTTTGGGCACTTGACAGCGGAAGTTATTTGAATCCTGAAAAAGAAGGATTTGCTGAAAGTGATGCTGTTAACAGCAGTGATTATGATTATATCCATTTTGATCAGCAGCTTTGGTACTTTAATACATCTAAAGCACTCGAAGAGAACAATGGAGAAAAAATCCCGGGAGCAATGTATTTCCACATTTCACTCCCTGAATTCCTATTTGCGGCGAAAGATCTTAAGGAAAACGATGAGAATGGATATATACATGATGGCTTTACACCTGTGCCGATTAACTCCGGAATGTTTTCAACGGTTCTGAGCCGGGGAGACGTGAAGGGAATTTATTGCGGGCATGATCATTCAAATAACTTCGCGGGCAGATACTGCGGAATCGAACTTGGATATGCGGGAGGGATCTCCTATGATGATTATGGCGGCTGGACAGGACATCAGCCTGATAGAGATACCTGTTCCGGACGGCTTCTTGAGGTAAATGAAAATGATGCATGGAACTTTACCACGAAGCTTATTTATTACAAAAATCTTGTCTGACCGTTTATTATGAAATTTGCATCCCGTATCGGATTAATCGATGCGGGAATTTTTCATTATAAACAAATAGATCAAGGCACTGTGTTTTTCGAAAAACAGCGAATTTGTCTGATCGCTGACGGTATACTAAAGTTGTGATGCAGGACTGACAAATAAATTTGGACGCCTTTTTGTATGTTATTCTCATGATTTCTATATTTGTTTGACATATTGAAATCAGCGTGTTAAAATATACAAATATTAGTTTTGTGATCAATAGAGAGGAGCAAACTCATGAACGACAAAAAATTTTATATAACAACGCCGATATATTATCCGTCGGGAAAGCTTCATATCGGACATTCGTATACTACCGTTGCCGCCGACGCAATGGCTCGTTATAAGCGAATGAGAGGTTATGATACGATGTTCCTCACCGGGACCGATGAACACGGTCTTAAAATTGAGCAAAAGGCTGCTGCAAAAGGCGTTACTCCAAAGGAATATGTTGATGAAATCGTGGCAGGCATAAAAGATCTTTGGAAACTTCTTAACATTTCGAACGATCGCTTTATCCGCACAACAGATGAATACCACGAAAAGGCAGTTCAAAAGATTTTTAAAGAATTATATGATCGCGGAGATATTTATAAGGGACATTATGAAGGACATTACTGCACCCCATGTGAGGCATTCTGGACAGAGACTCAGCTTAAAGACGGAAAATGCCCCGACTGCGGCGGTGATGTTCATCTTGCTAAAGAAGAGGCTTATTTTTTCCGACTTTCAAAATATTCCGACAGGCTTATCGAGTATTATAATACACACGAAGATTTTATCCAGCCGGTTACCCGCAAAAATGAGATGATAAATAATTTTATTAAAGCGGGGCTTGAGGATCTTTGCGTTTCAAGAACTTCTTTTACCTGGGGAATTCCGGTTGACTTCGATCCGTCTCATGTTGTATACGTTTGGGTTGACGCCCTTACCAATTATATAACCGCAATGGGATATTTAAGCGACGATGACAGCGACTATAAAAAATATTGGCCGGCCGATGTTCATCTTGTGGGAAAAGAGATTGTCCGTTTTCACACTATCATTTGGCCTGCAATGCTTATGGCTTTGGATCTGCCTTTGCCGAAACAGGTTTACGGACACGGTTGGCTTCTGCTTGAAGGTGGAAAAATGTCTAAATCAAAGGGAAATGTAGTTGATCCTGTTGTGCTTTGCAACCGCTATGGAGTGGACACTATCCGTTATTTTCTGCTTCGTGAGGTTCCGTTTGGTGCTGACGGCGTTTTTTCTAATGAAGCACTTATCGGAAGAATTAATTCTGATCTTGCGAACGATCTTGGAAACCTTATTTCCCGCACAAGTGCAATGGTAGGTAAATATTTTGGCGGAGTTCTTCCCGAAGAACAGTGTGAGGGTGAATTTGATGAAGGTCTTATTTCTCTTGCCAGCCAAACCAAAAAAGCGGTTGAAAAGAACCTTGACACAATGCAGTTTTCCACTGCTCTTACCGAGCTTTGGAAGCTCATTTCCCGCACAAATAAATATATCGACGAAACCGCACCGTGGGTGCTTTCAAAGGACGAATCAAATAAAAAACGCCTTGGCAGAGTTATGTATAATCTCTGTGAAGCACTGAGATTTGTGGCAGTAATGCTTACCCCGTTTATGCCCGACACTTCAAAAAAGATTGGGGAGACGCTGTCTTGTACACCCGATATGCTCTCTTGGGACAGCACTGAAAACTGGGGAGTTTTGCCGAAAACGGCGGTTATAAAAAAGACCGAGCCGCTTTTCCCGCGTATAGACGCCGAAAAAGAGCTTGCCGAGCTTGAAGCAGCCGAGAAAGCAACAATTGCCGCAGCTAAAGCAGAGAACACCGAAGATAAAAAGAAAACCGAAAACGCGGTTAAGCTGTCTGAGATATCTATTGATGATTTTGCAAAAATTGAGCTTCGTGTGGCAAAGATTACTTCCTGTGAACCTGTGAAAAAGGCTAAAAAACTGTTGAAATTAACCCTTGATGATGGTAGTGAAACTCCGAGAACGGTTGCGTCGGGTATTGCCCAGTATTATAAGCCCGAGGATCTTATCGGTCGCAATATCATTGTGGTTGCAAATCTGAAACCGGCTGTCCTTTGCGGAGTAGAAAGCTGCGGAATGATACTAGCAGCCGATTCTCGTGACGGTGTGAAGGTCATTTTCGCCGATGACGTTGAAATAGGTTCAAAGGTAAGATAATGAAGCTTGTTACTCTGACGTTAAATCCGGCGATTGATGTAACACTTTTTTGTGACGGAACGGATGATGACCGTGCAAACCGAGTGATTTCTGAAATCCGTGAAGCCGGAGGCAAAGGAATCAATGTATCCAAAATGGCAAATAAGTTCGGTGTGTCGGTACTGTCCATGGGATTCGCAGGAAAATGTGACGAAGAATATTTTTCCCTGCTCTCAGACAGTGCGGGCGAAACCGCCTTTATCCGTGTTCAGGGGAAAATTCGTGAAAATCTGACTGTACGTGCGAATGATAAATGCCTTAAATTTAATCGCAGGGGTTTTAATATAAACGAAGATAATATATCAGAGCTTGTATCTCTGCTTCAAGATAAGCTTGAAAAAGGCGACTTAACAGCAGTTTCAGGAAGCTTTCCGGAAGGGGCGGACTGCGGCATGCTTATAAGAATAGCGGACCAGGTCAAAAAGGCCGGATCAAGGCTTTTGCTTGACACCGAAAACTGCACGCTTGATATTGTTTCAAAGATAAAGCCCTATTTTATAAAGCCCAATATACATGAATTTGAAAAGCTTTTTGGTGTTTCAAATCTTTCTGAAACCGAAATTCCGCCTATGCTTTTGGAGCTTTATGACAGGGGAATTCAAAACATGTTTTTGACCCTCGGAGCCAATGGAATGTTTGCAATGCTTTCCGGCCGGATTTACAGGGTAAAAAATCCTAAAATAACGCCAAAATCCACCGTTGGTGCAGGCGACAGCACTTTATCGGCCTTTGCCTGTGGAAAAATTTGGGATTATGAGGATGAGGAACTGCTGAGGTTTTCCTCTGCCTGCGGAATGGCAACTGCCGCCACTGAGGGAAGCGGACTTGCCACCCCCGAAACAGTTAAAGAATATGTAAACAGAATAAGTATTGAAAAAATATAAAAAACCGATTAACACATTTGATGAATTGTCAATAAATGAAGATTCACAATTTGGTTATACTTAAAGTCGATAAAAAATCCATGTATACAACTTTTAAAACAGTATATAGACAGTAATCCTATAGATTTAGATTGTAGGCTAACTTCTTATGGATATGCATATTTAATCACAACTTATAGGGGAGAAATACTTGAAGTATAGTTACCAAAAAATGATGAATAAAAGGGGATTTGTTTATGGGGATAATAAATTGTTCAGAGTGTGGAAATCAAATATCGGATAAGGCAAAAAAATGTATTTATTGTGGAAAAGTATTTGAGGATATTATGACAGAAACAAATGAGATGATTTGCAAGGAATGTGGTAGCCCAATTCCCGAATCGTCAAAAGAGTGTCCCAGTTGCGGATGCCCGGTATCTTTAAAATCCAAATTCAAGCTAGCAAAAAAAGCAATTATTATACTATCTTCAGTGATTGGAGTTATATTGATAGCCTTTGTTGGTGCTAGAATATATCATTCTACTCCTGTACAAAACCACATTGCTGAAATTGAACAAGACAGGGCGGCACTCGAAGCCTCAGAAGCGGCATTTGAAGAAGCAAAAGAAGCTGAAAAAAATAATGATTATGAAATTGCTATAAAAAAATACAAGGCCATTATAAAAGAAGATAAGTCATATAAGAAGGCACAGGATAAAATAACAGAATTGCAAGATACATATAAAAATCAACTGTTGTCAGAAGCGGAAAATTATGCACAAAACCAAAAATACAAAGAAGCCATCGAAAATGTTGATAAGGCAATATCTACTATAGGCCCATCTGATGAATTGACAGAATTGAAACAAAAATATATTGATTTGAAAGCATCTCAGTATGCAAAAGTGTTGGTTACCAATAAAACTGTAACACCTAAAGATGCCTCAAACTGGATTTTCCATAATTATGTTAATTTTGTTTTTGATGTTACCAACAATAGCGATAAAGCTATAAAGGGAATTGAAGGTACATTAACTGTAAATGATTTATTTGGTAAAAAGATAATCCGAATGGGTTGCGATTTCACAGGACACACTATTAATGTTGGAGAAACAGTTACAATAAACGAATTAGTTTTTGAATGCAATCAATTTATAGATGAACATATGAAATTGTTTAATACAGATTTCTCGGACTTGCAATTTTCATATGATATTTCCAACATTGTATATACAGATGGTTCAACGGTTGTTCCTGAATAAACAAAAATAAGTATAAAAGAACAGGCTTGTCAAGAGCGAGAATATCTCGTGCATTTATCTTTGACTTGCCTGTTCTTTTGTGCAGAATGTAAGTTAAGGGGAGTAGATCTAAAAGTATACTTATTCCTCTTTTTTATATGGGCAATATAATTTCATTGTATTATATTTTTTAGGAGTTAAAAAACAAAAAATCTTGATCTTTCCTCTTAAAAGAGGAGCAAATGCAGAGCATATAGCCCCCTTTTTTTGAGGCTCTGAATATAAAGCCAAAACCATTACCTTGTAAGTTTTGAACTTTAGAAGCTGCATAATGTGACGTTTTAAACGCTCTAAATGCCTACACAACGATTCCTTTAAAATAGAAAGAGCATATCAATTGTTAAAGTGACATGCTCTAATCTTTTGTACCTGTACGGCAGACCGTCAATAACTATACTGTTTTATTGATGACTGTCGAAGCCACCGATTTTTATATTACCCTTTAGGGTGGAATTTTGCGAAAGGGTTATCAGTCAGTTTCAGCGATAATAACTTTGCAGAAAGGTTTTGGGATTGCTGACGTGATAATAACTTCTAAAAGTTTTTTGATACCGCAGCAATAATTTTTGAAAATCTTTTTTACCGGGCAGAATTTAAAATTAAACGACTTTAAATCGGTAAGATTATTTTTATTGCTTGTCTACTTTATCATTGCGTTAAGGATAATTAAAAATCGGATAAATTAAGAAGGCTTCACCTCTTAATTATGCCAAAGTGACGGATGCACTGCCGCCAAGACCGAAGCTGACAGACAAGGCCTGATTTATCATGTCCATAGAATAGTCGTCAAGCGTCCCCATTTTTTCTTTCAGCCTCTGCTTGTCCAACGTGCGTACCTGTTCAAGCAGGACAATGGAATCCTTTGCCAGACCTGTTTTAGCTGCATTTATCTGAATATGTGTGGGAAGCTTTGCTTTCTGGCTTTGGCTGGTTATTGCCGCTGCAATAACGGTAGGACTAAATTTATTTCCCACATCATTTTGCACGATAAGTACAGGTCTGATTCCGCCTTGCTCCGAGCCAACAACAGGACTGAGATCGGCATAGTATATATCTCCTCTTCTAACGGTCATTTTTTTCATCTCCATAATTGTTTTAATATAGGTTTTGTCAAGAATATTGTTGCCTGTTTTCGTGCAACTTATACCGAAGTTTTCCTGCCGGAACAGCCGGTCCACTAATATTTTATACATTAACAGGGTATTTGGTGAAAAACAGCTTTTAACCTTTGGGCGAATGTGGTATAATATTTCGGTAGTATCTGAAATCAAAGATTTTGACTGTTACGATAAAATTACTAAATTGCGATTTGGAATTTGTCATTGTGCAAACATCTCACTGTTTTGTATTTTGCACAAATAAATTGCGGCATAATAATAAAAATTCAGATCGGTGAAAGCGGGGATTTTTTATGAAAATACTTATTCTTGACGGAAACAGCATTATCAACCGAGCTTTTTACGGAATAAGAACACTTACAACCAAAGACGGTATTTTTACAAATGCTGTTTACGGATTTTTAAATATTTTGATGAAGCTTGAAGAACAGGTTGAACCGGACTGCGTAATGGCGGCCTTTGATTTAAGAGCTCCGACGTTCAGACATGAAATATATTCTGATTACAAGTCGGGAAGAAAACCCATGCCCGAAGAACTTGCAATGCAGATGCCGCTTGTGAAAAAACTTCTTCCGCTGATGGGAATAAAGATTCTTGAAAAAGAAGGGTATGAAGCCGATGATTTTTTGGGAACAGTTTCACGCATATGCAAGGAAAACGGACATGAATGTTTCATTGCCACGGGAGATCGCGACAGCCTTCAGCTTGTGAGTGACAACACATCGGTACTGCTTGCCGCAACAAAAATGGGGCAGCCGGATCTTACGGTATATAACACTGATAAGATAATTGAGGTTTACGGAGTAAGACCGATTCAGCTTATTGACGTCAAGGCTCTTATGGGCGATTCTTCAGACCATATACCCGGTGTTGCAGGAGTGGGAGAAAAAACCGCTTTGACCCTTATTTCAAAATTCGGAAGCCTTGACGGAGTTTATGAAAACATTGATTCTCCGGATGTAAAAGAAGGGGTAAGAACTAAACTTAAAAATGACAAAGATAATGCATATATGAGTTATAAGCTCGGAAAGATCAACTGTGAAGTTCCGTGTGAAATAAGTTTTGAAAAGGAAGAAGAAAAACGTGACGAACTGCGTCGTGAATTAGCTCATCTTGAACTTTTCCGTATTATAAAAAGAATGGGACTTGACGGCGAGCTTGAAACAAATCCAAAAAACACACCTAAAACCGACGCCGGGGTGCTTGAGGTTGAAGAAAACCCCGACTTTTCAGTTGCAAAAGATGAAAAAATATATGCAGTATTCAAATGTGAGGGTGAGAATGTAACTGCCGCCGCAGTTAAAGATAAGGGCAAAATACTGCTTTTCACAGAACTTGAAAAAATAGAACGGCTGATTTCCCTTGAAAATCCGTTTGTGACTTACGACCTAAAAACTCTTTACAGAACGGGGAAAGACATCAAAAATCCTGAGTTTGATGTTTTGCTTTGTGCCTATATTTTAAATCCTTCGGCTAACAATTATGATATTTCACGTTTGTCGGCCGAATATTCGGTTGTCGCACCGTCAGTGGAAAATTCGGACGAAAAATATTCTGAGCTTTTAAGGTCGACGGCCGTGCTTCCGTCTTTGTATGAGACACTTTTGCTCCGGCTTGGTGATGGAAAACCGCTTGAACTTTTAAAAAATATCGAGATTCCCCTTTCAAAGGTTTTGGCAGATATGGAGCGAGACGGTTTTTTGGTTGACGCGGAAGGCATAAAGGAGTTTGGGAACAGACTCGATATGCGTATTAAAGAGCTTGAAGCCGGAATATATGCCTCGGTTGGATATGAGTTTAATCTCAACTCGCCGAAACAGCTTGGAGAAGCACTTTTTGTAAAGCTTGGACTTCCTGCCAAGAAAAAGACCAAAAGCGGTTTTTCAACCGGTGCTGAAGTACTTGAGAGTTTGCGTGATGCACATCCGGCGGTTGGCGATCTGCTTGAATACCGTCAGCTTGCAAAGCTCAAATCAACGTATGTTGACGGACTTCTTTCGGTTATTTCTCCTGACGGAAGGATACATTCAACATTTAATCAAACCGAGACCCGAACAGGACGAATCAGTTCTTCCGAACCGAATCTTCAAAACATTCCGGTTCGAAGAGAGCTTGGAAGAGAAATGCGAAAATTTTTCACAGCACGGGAAGGCTGTGTTCTTTGTGATGCGGACTATTCGCAAATCGAACTCCGTGTTTTGGCTCATATGTCGAATGATAAGCATATGATAGACGCTTTCCTGAACGGTGCGGATATACACACATCCACGGCGTCCAAGGTTTTCGGAGTGCCTGAAGAAATGGTCACCCCAATCATGCGGTCAAGAGCCAAGGCTGTAAATTTTGGTATTGTTTACGGAATTGGGGCATTTTCACTGTCGAAGGACCTCGGAATAAGCTTTTCCGAAGCAAAGAATTATATAAAAAACTATATGGAGACATATAACGGCGTTGCAAACTATATGGATGACACTGTCAGCAAGGCTAAAAACGACGGCTTTGCAGAAACACTGCTTGGAAGAAGAAGATATCTTCCCGAGCTTTCTGCAAGTTCGGCTGTTACACGTTCTTTCGGAGAGCGGGTGGCAAGGAATATGCCTGTCCAGGGAACGGCCGCCGATATAATAAAAATAGCCATGATAAACGTTTGCAGGGCATTAAAAGAAGAAGGGTTGTCGTCAAAGCTGATATTGCAGGTTCACGATGAACTGATCGTTGAAGCTCCGATTAATGAAGCCGAACGAGTTTCACAAATTTTAAAGCGTGAAATGGAAAATGCTGTTTCAATGAAAGTTCCGCTTACCGTAGATTGCAACATTGGGTCAAATTGGTATGATGCAAAGGGATAAAATCCGTTGTTTCCAACAAAAATCACCAGATTTCGTATTGACTTTGATTGAAAGTCTATATATAATAAAATCGATAAAATAGCTTATATCCTATCTCTGAAAAATTCTATTTTAGGAGGAAAATAAATGATAAATACTGCTATTTCAAAGAAAGTAATCAGCTTAATTATAAGCATTACAGTTTTAATTTCTGTATGTCCTGCAGCTTTTGCAATCTCAAAATCGGCAGCCTCAGAGACAAAAAGTGCGGGAACCGCAAAAAAGATCAGTGTTATGGATCTTCCCATGACCGACACCGGATGTGAAAATCTTTTCAAAAACAGAGGTCCCGGAAGAGTTGAAACTGTTATGTCATTGGGCAGTCAGACTCACCGCAGCAATAACGGATTTTGTGTCAGGCCGCAAAACGGCGAAAAAAAGAGTGCCCAGATAACTGTTGATCTTGAGAAGGCGGGGTTTGACGTCGGGTATTTCCACGCCCTTGTGGGACTTGACGATCTTGCTCCTGTTTATGAACACACCGGAGTCGGCGGAAGTGCTGTCTGCAGTGTTATTGCAGATGGAATTGTTCTTGCCGAAACCCAAATGCTTTCTTTAAATGACATGACCGGTATCGAATGTGAGATTCCGGCTGGAACAAAATCTATCACTCTTAGCACCTCAAACTACAACGGAAACAACTATCTCGATTATGTGGATTGGATGAATCCGTATGTATATGAAAGCAAAGCTGATTTTGCGTCAATTGAAAAAGACCTTTATTCGGAATATAATCCATTTGGTAACAAAGATTCATCCGCTATTGGGTCAGTAGGTGTGCGTTTTTCAACCAAGGTCGGTTTTTCATCAATTGTGCTGAAGGCTAAAACAACAAAAGATATCGTGACCGGAAATCTTTATAAATTTACATACTCATATGACCGTTCT